>NZ_BJXB01000014.1 GCF_007990775.1 Deinococcus cellulosilyticus NBRC 106333 = KACC 11606
TCTGAGCTCAAACCCTCTCCCACTCTTTGTTGACCTCCTCCCATGATCGAGACCCGCATCCTCAGTGAACTGCAACGCATCAGCCAGGCTTCCAACTCGCAGGACGCCCTGCGGATTCTGCTGGCGTTTGGGCTGGACCTCACCCGGGCCCACGGTGGGCAGGTCTACCAGTTGCATGAGGGGGGCACGTTGCGTCTGCTGTGCTCCCAGGGGATGGGTTTTGCCCTGAGTGCTGCGCTGGAGTACGTGCAGCAGTCCATTGAGATGGACCGGGTGCAGGAGGAGGAGCATTCTCTGCTGCTGCCGATTCGCACCCAGAAGCAGTGCTACGCGCTGGAGCTGATCGGGGCCAATGCGATTCGCACGCCGGACCTGATTGAGCTCCGTCCGGTGATGGGGGTGCTCCTTGAGGGCATCCTGTCCCGAGAGGAGAGTGCTTCCCAGACCCGTGAGACGCAGGCCATTGCAGAGTTGACCCGTCGTCTGGGGGGAAGCCTGGACCTCAGTGAGGTGCTCAGGGTCATTGTGGAGGTGGCCCCCAGAGGCCTGGGCATGGAGAGGGCTTTCCTGGGGCTGTATCAGGCCCTTGGGGAAAGCAGTGCAGAAACAGGGCGCATCTTCTCTTATGGTTTTGAGGGATTTTTTGGAGACGAGGAGACCATCAGCCTGTCTCCAGACACCTTCAAGTCACTGGTGGTCCGTTCAGAGCCGATTGTGCTTCCTGCGGAGTCTGGTCATGACGAACTGAGGCAGCGTCTGCACCGTTTTGGCATGCAGTCTTGCATCATTCTGCCCTTGCAGGCCCGTGGGAAGCATCTGGGTGTGCTGTACATGGACACCACCCGTGAACGCCAGAGGCTGCTCCCGGACGATGTGATGCTGGCAAAGACCTTTGCTGAACAGGCCTCCATTGCCATTGACAATGCCCGCCTGTATGCCGAGGAATCCCGCAAGCGCAGGGTGTCGGAGTCGCTGCGTAAAGTGGCCCTGGCCCTCTCCAGCACGTTGAATCTGGGTGAGGTGCTGCAGATCATCCTGCAGCATGCCCAGGGGATCTTCAAGGCCAAGGCCTGCTCCATTTTTCAGCTGTCTCCGGACAAGAAAACCCTGTCCATTCGCAGTGCACTGGGGCTGGAAACCGAGTTCATGCTGCGCATCCGTGCAAGGTACGGGGAGGGGGTGGTGGGGCGCGCCGTCTCGGAAAACAAGCCGCAGATCATGCCGGACGCCATCGAGAATTACCATCAGAACCCCATTGCCTGGCGCAACAGCTACAGTGCCCAGCTGATGGAGGCCGGAAAGTACCCGTTCAGGGGCCTGATTGGTGCCCCTCTGGCGGCACGGGGTGTGGTCTTCGGGGGGCTGTGCCTGTACTTCGAGCATGCCATCCAGTACGACGAGGAGGACCTTTACGTGCTGGAGGTGTTTGCCGGACAGGCTGCACTGGCCATCGAGAACGCCCGCCTTTACGAGGAGGAGGTGCGCCGTGAGCGTCAGGCAGGCATCCTGCTGCAGATTGCCCGGGCCTTCCTCAATGTGACCGAGTGGGACTGGAACCAGGTCTGCACGGACCTCTCCAGTGTGATCGGGGCAGACCGCAGTGCCATTGTGCTCCTGACCAGCGACTATCAGGTGGAGTCCAGTTACACCAGCGAACTCGATCCTGGAGAGGCCCTGCTGCCTGTCGCTGAATTTGCAGACCTCTTTGAGCGGTCCACCGCCATGCGTCTGCCTGTGGGTCAGGGGTTGCCCGGAGCGAAAAATGCCATCTGTGCCCCCCTGTATGCCCAGGAGCGCCTGATCGGGTACGTGTATGCGG
Source organism: Deinococcus cellulosilyticus NBRC 106333 = KACC 11606 (assembly GCF_007990775.1). Lineage (NCBI taxonomy): Bacteria > Thermotogati > Deinococcota > Deinococci > Deinococcales > Deinococcaceae > Deinococcus > Deinococcus cellulosilyticus. The sequence goes on from NZ_BJXB01000014.1 coordinate 1,820, forward strand.
ACATGACCCGCGCCTACAGCGACTTCCCGGAAGATGAGATTCATTTCCTGACCGCTGTGGCAGACCAGATGTCTCTGGTGCTCTCCAACCAGCGGCTCTTCAACGCCCTGAAACGCCAGGAAGCCCAGTACAGGCTGCTGGCCGAGGCGGCACAGGACCTGATCATTGCCACCGACCGGGAGGGCAACATCACCTATGCCAACCCCTCCACCTTCAAGGTGCTGGGGTTCTCAGAGCGGGAACTGATTGGACGCGATTACCGCAGCCTGCTGATCCACGATGGGGTGTCCCTGAATGAGGTGTGGAACACCGGGTTCAGCACGGTCTATCAGGTGCATGCCTACTGCAAGAATGGCGAAACCGCCTACCTGGAGATGAACCTCAACCCCCTCACCCGTGCAGGCCAGACCATTGGTTATCTGGCGGTGGCCCGTGACCTGAGTGAGCAGCACCGTCTGGCCGAGGAGATCACCAAGCGGGGTCAGGCCCTTGCCCTCAGTCAGGAACGCCAGATGGAACTGCGCACCTACCTCTCCCTCTTTACGCAGGCGCAGGAAGAGGAACGCAGGCGCATTGCCCGCGAACTGCACGATGACACGGCGCAGGTGCTGGTGGCCATCACACGCCGCATTGACCGCCTGAGCAAGGAACTGGACGGCACCGCCCTGAAAGCCCGTGCCGAGGACATCCGCAGCGATCTGGAAACCGCCATCAACAGTGTGCGTCGTTTTGCCCGCAACCTCAGGCCCAGCATTCTCGATGATCTTGGGCTTTTGCCTGCCCTGGAATGGCTGGCCTGCAATGCGCAAACCTCCACCCGTCTGGAAGTGCAGGGGCAGGAACGCCGCCTGAACTCCGAGGTGGAACTCACCCTCTTCCGCGTGGTCCAGGAAGCCCTCACCAACATTGACAAGCATGCCCGTGCCAACGGTGCTGCCATCCGGGTCAACTATCAGAATGAAGACATCCTGGTCCATGTGATTGATGACGGCAAGGGTTTTGAAGTCCAGAACCTGCTCGATCTGGCCCACCAGGGTCACCTGGGCTTGCTCGGCCTGCGGGAACGGGTGGAGCTCTCTGGAGGCTCACTGGAAATCGTCAGTGCTCCTGGAGAGGGGACCGAACTGGTCTTCTCTTTCCCCACCTGAGATAAAGAATTGAAGGCCAGGAGAGCATCGTGGCCTTTTTGAGTTCAGGTCCTTCTTCAGATCAATGGGGTTTCAGGATCATGAAGGTGAACAGCACCGTTCCCAGCGCAGCTGCAAGCCAGTGCCCGGTGCTGACGCTCCTGAGCAGGCCCTGCTGTTCTGCAGGCAGGTTGGTGGCACTCTCATTTTTAGGGTTGAACACCCAGGCTGCCAGTTTTTCGGCTCTGGGTGAAACAAAACCGATCACAATGGCCTGAATCAGGATGTACAGGATCAACGAGCCCAGCAGCCAGATCTGGGTGAAAGGCCCGTAATTGTTCAGCAGGATCAGGGCAAAACCACTCAAGACGGCCAGGGTTCCACCGATTTTGGGAAACCACTCCAGCATTTTTCCCACTTTCAGACCGGTCTGCAGGTCTCTGGGGGTCGAATTTTGCCTCAGCAGCATCAGTCCGAAGTAGGTGGGTCCCACCCCGATGATGGCGGACAGCACGTGGATCAAGACCAGGATCTTCATTGTGTTCCTCCTCACACTCTGGTCTTTTCATTGTAAGGGGAACCGTGCCAGGATCAAGCCTCTGGCCAGAGATCATCCTGAGGCCTCTGAGGAAGAGGAGAGCCTTCGTAATAGGCTTTGACTTCTGGATCAAGCAGGAAGATCAACCCGAGAATGCCCGTGATCAGGCTACCAGACAGGATGCTGATGCCGAACACAATGCATCCCTGCAACCATGCCCCTGACCGTCTTTCCTTCAGGCCACGGATCACAAAGCTGTGCCACACCATGAAAGCGATGGAAAGCAGACCCACAAAACCTCCCACAATCCAGATGTAAATCCAGAAACCTGCAGGGATGGGTTCCTGGCTGAAGGCATGCAACTGCGTGACCAGCACTCCCATGGCAATCAGAAACAACAATCCCAGAAGCAGAAAAATTTGTTCAATCCACAGGCAGATGAGGGCATAACGTGCTTTGTCAGACAACATGTGCTTCATGATAGCCCCTCGGGCAGCTGCAACAAAAAAGACCCCTGGGCATGCAGGGGTCAAGGGAAGAAGGGAAGGGTTTAGAGGCGACCTCTGGGTTTCAGCAGCAATTCGCCGTGCTCAAGGCTTTGCTTTTCAATGCCAGAAGGTTTGACTGGAACAGTGTAGGGATCTGCAGCGTTGTAATTGACCTGATAGCCCAGATCTTCCAGGGCCCCCACGGTCATCCTGCTGAGGGGCATGGGGCCACTTTCTGAAAAGCCAGTCATCAGTTCACTGTCAAAGTGGGATTCACTCCAGTGTCCACATTTGGTGCCTTTTCCACCTGTGGTTTCCACAGGAATGTTGCCTGCTTTGCCCAGGTTGTGGAATTGCAAAAGGGCTTTGGCTCCGGTGAACTCGATGATGCTGGCATTCTGGCAATCGACATTACCGTTGTGGGTGATGAAACTGTCCCACAGGGTCCCAATGCCGAGCACATGGCCCATTTCGTGCAGGATCACGCTTTTCAGGGTGCCTCTGGCTTCCATGTTGGCGACATCTGCACTGTCAAATTTCATGATTCCTGTGATGGGCAGGCTGTTTTCGTTGCGAACAAATTCAGGGCCAGCCATTCCCAGAATGTTGCCCACACCATCAATGGCGACTGCATCTGCATTGATCTGGACATCATCCACACTCAGGGGTTTGCCATTGGCAGTGCCGTTGAAATCCGGCAGTCCCTGAGCGATCACCTGGGACCAGCGGCTCGCAGCCTCAGTGAAGGCCTGCTTCTGTGAGGGGGTCAGCAGGGTGTTGGCCGGGAAGACGATGGTGATGTTGAAGGGATCACTGCTGGCCTTGCTGACTTTGACCGACGCTGTTGCTTTGAGGGTGCTGTTGGCTTTGCTGGTGGCCATGATGGTTGCAGTGCCTTCCTTGAGGCCTGTCACCATTCCAGTGCTGTCAACCGCAGCCACACTGGCATCGCTGCTGGTCCAGTTGAGGGTGCTGTCAAAGCTGCCTGTACCTGTGACTTTTGCACTCAGGCTCTGGGTGCCGCCCACCTGAAGGTCCAGATTTGAAGGGGTCACACTGACAGAGTTGACCACCCCAGGCTCCTGGACGGTGATGCTGGAGTTTCCAGCTTTGGCAGAATTCTGCTTGCTGGTGGCCGTGATGGTGGCGCTTCCTGCTTTCAGGGCTGTGACTTTGCCTGAGGCATCCACCACCACCACACTGGGGTTGGTGCTGCTCCAGGTGACGCTCTGGTCCACGGAACCAGAAGCAGTGACCTGTGCATCGAGGACTTTGCTTTCTCCAGCAAGCATTTGAACAGCATTGGGGCTGATTCTGACAGCAGAGACCCCTTGCGGTGTGGTGGTGACGGTACTCGAACTGCAGGCACTGAGCCCGAGAAGCAGCATTGCGGCCAGGGTAGGGATGTGCAGGGAACGCATCGCATTTTCTCTCATAGGTAACTTCATTTTATGAATGGTACCTTTCCATTTTCTTTTCAGTGGTGATACAGCAAGCATAAATTTCTTTTAATATTAATTACATTTATATTACAAGAGATGGGTGGGACAAATTAATCTATGAGTAACAAATATGGAACATGAATAAATTGATGAGCTTCCTGAAGAGCAAAGGTCTGTACCGTGTCTTTCTCAAGTTGATTCTGCAGGCTTGATCCACATGAAACAGCCTGGTGTAAAAAGCCTGTCAGATCCCATCTGCTTTTGAACTGGGTTGAGCCTGAGGGGCAAATAGGGTGCATCTCGCTCTCTGGTCTTATAATCACCTAGATGACTAGACAGACCATGACCTATGGCGACTACCTCAGCCTTGAACAGCTGCTCAGTGCCCAGCACCCCCAGAGCGACCACCACGACGAAATGCTCTTCATCCTGATCCATCAGGTCAGTGAACTGTGGATGAAACTGGCCCTGCACGAGCTTCATGCCGCACAGCAGGCCATCATGGCAGACCACCTCCCAGAGAGCCTCAAGATGCTGGCCCGCATCAAGGTGATCCAGAAACAACTGATCGAGGCGTGGAGCACCCTGGGCACCATGACCCCAAGTGAGTATGTGGGCTTTCGGGACCAGCTGGGGTCCTCCAGTGGATTTCAGAGTGCCCAGTACCGTGAACTGGAATTCAAACTGGGCAACAAAAACCCCTACATGCTGCACATGCATGAAAGAACCCCCGAGGTGCATGCCAGACTCAAAGAGGCTTTTGAGACCCCTGGCGTTTACGACACGGTGCTGATGCTGCTGGACCGCAGGGGTTTTCAGGTGAAAGACGCCCTGCGTGAAGACTTCACCCAGCCTTACGAGGCCCATGAGAGTGTGCTGGAAGCCTGGAAACAGGTTTACACCCATCCTGAAAAGCACTGGGACCTTTACAACCTCGCAGAAAAACTGATCGATCTGGAAGATGCTTTCCAGCAGTGGCGGTTCAAGCACCTCCGCACCGTCATGCGCATCATTGGCGAGAAACCAGGCACCGGAGGCACTTCTGGCATCGGGTACCTGAAAAAAGCCCTGGACTACCAGTTCTTCCCTGAACTCTGGCAGGTCCGGACACTGCTGTAAAAACCTGATGCCCTGTCACTGTCGATAAGATCGGTGTAACAGGGTATTCTGGGGTTATGATTACCGCTCTGGTTCTGATTCAGGCCGAACGCAAACGCATTGTCGAAACGGCCCAGGAAGTCGCTGAGGTCCCACACGTCACCGATGTCTACAGCGTCACCGGAGAGTGGGACATCGTCGCTGTGATCCGCATGCCCGACTACGCAGCCCTCGATGAAGTGGTCACCCAGAACATGCGCAAAATTGACGGCATCCTCAAAACCCAGACCATGCTGGCCTTCAAAACCTACAGCAAGGACCTTCTGGAGCAGAGCTTTTCAATTGGAACGGAAGATTAGATCCTCCTGCTGATCGCAGGGCGAGGCATGCTGTCTTGTGCTGAACGAGGGACAGCGTGTTGGTCCCTCAGCCCGCCTCGCCCCTACAGCGCTGTCCCCTGTCAGCGTTGGGTGGCAAGATCCCCCCTGCACCTCACTGCGTTTCGGTGCTGTTCCCCTTGACAAAGGGGGATTATAGGGCGTCTGGCATAGCTTCCATTTGAGTTTTTCACCAACCCCCTTTCCTTAAGGGGGGACTGCAGAGCGTAGCGATGCGCGGGGGGATCTGGCCCCAGCAACCTTAAACTGGGATCTTACATCTCCTGCATGGCTTTCAATACGTTTGCCATGTGGGTGTCCATGTCGACCCCGAGGTCCTGGGCACCTTCCTGCACTTCGTCGCGGTTGACGCCGGCGGCGAAGGCTTTGTTTTTGAAGCGTTTCTTGACACTGGAGAGCTCCAGCATTTTGATGTCCTTGTCGGGTCGAATCAGGGCTGCGGCCTGGACCAGTCCGGTCAATTCGTCAACGGCAAATAATGTTTTGGCAAGTTTTGTTTCTCTTTTGACACCGCTGTAGCTGGCATGGCCGAGGATGGCCTGGATGATCTCATCAGAGACGTCGGTGTTTTCCTGCAGGTATTTGACGCCCCAGAAGGGGTGCTCTTCGGGGTGAAGTTCATAGTCGAAGTCGTGCAGGAGGCCAGCAATGGCGTATTGTTCTTCGTCTTCCTCCCACAGTCTGGCGTAGTGGCGCATGGCTGCCTCGACGTTGAGCATGTGACGGCGGAGGGAGTCGCTGGGGGTGTGCTGGCACATCAATTCGTAGGCTTCGTCTCGGGTCATGGGAGTAGCTTACTGTCCCAGACATGAAAAATCAAAATGGAAAACTGAGCTTTATAATCTATAAAAAACTATTGACAGAATAGAAAGAATAGTTTACCATCTGGTCATGAAGGCAGGCGGGCGGATGACCCCGCAGAGCCACCCCTCACGTTGACTCTCAAAGCACCACAATCCGCCACATTCCAACACTGCCTGGAAATGAAAGGGAGTTATGTCCGATTTTGAAAACAAGGTCAAAGAACTGCTCGAACAGGGAAAAATCACCCCCGAAGAAGCCCAGGAACTGCTCGCAGGCCACCAGGAACCCCAGCTGAAGCAGATTTCGCTGCCCAGCACAGGCAATGAACGCGTCCTTCGCATCAGCCTCAGGGCTGGAGACCTCAAGGTCAGAGGGAACCCCAACGTCAGCACCCCCCAACTTGTTGGCTACAACACCGACGGCATCCAGATCCGCACCGAAGGCAACACCTGGATTCTGGAAGACCAGCGCAACTTTGAAGCACAGGGAAGCGGCTTCCTCGACAAGATGGTGGGCCTGTTCGGCAAGTTCAAACCCGTGCATGTCAACCTCGAAGTGCCCACCTTTGTGGAGCGCCTGGAAGTGCACCTCCTCGCTGGTGACATTGAAGTCAGGGACGTGCCTGCCTTTGTGAAGATGGACATCCAGGCCGGAGACATCGATCTGACCGGCATCACCGGATTTGACATCAGTGCCAAGGCCGGAGATGTGGACATCAATGCCGACCTGAAAGAAGGCCAGCACGGTGTCGAACTGCTTGCCGGGGACCTCGACCTGAACCTGACCCCCAGCAGCAGTGCCAAGGTGAACGTCAACCTGACCGCCGGAGACTTTGACGCCAGAGGCATTCCCACCACCAAGCACGGAGGAACCGTCACTGGTGGCCGTTATGAAGCGGTTCTGGGTTCCGGAGATGCCAGTGTCACCATCAACGTCAATGCAGGCGACATCGACCTGCGGATTCGCTAAGGAGAAAGTTATGGATCAGATCAAGAAAATCCTGGACATGGTCAAGCAGGGCCGCCTGAGCGCCGATGATTCCTTCAAACTGATCACTGCCCTGAGCCCTCGCCTGAAACTCAGCCCCGAAGAGTGGGAGCGTTACGTGGGACTGCTGCGCAACGAAGCCCTTGGGACTGCAGAAGTGGAAACCATTCTGATGGGCCGTGCAGGGGCAGGCTTCCCCGGTCAGGTTCCCGAGCCTCCCTTTCCTCCCAGGGCCCCCCGCATTGACACCACCATCGAAAGTGCCATCGAATCTGCCCTGAGTGGCATCCGCAAAGGATTTGGAGCCGGACAGCCCAGAACCGCCACCACCCTCAAAGTCGAATTCGAGAGCGCCAGTGGGTCCACCGTCCGCACCAACGTTCCCCTCGCTCTGGCAGACCACGCCCTCAAGCTGATTCCCAGAGAAGTGCTGGGCATGATCGGAGAAAAAGGCATCGACCCTGAAATCCTGCCCGACCTCCTGAAGAACAACCCTCCGGTGGGCCGCCTGATGGAATTCGAAGACGAAAGCGGAGCCCAGCTGCGCCTGACCATCGAATAGGTTTTCAAGCCCTCCCAGACAGTGGGGTTCTGGACCCCCGGGCCCCACCTCCCACCAGACCAGAGTGCACCAGAACTGCACGGTCAGAGGGTCAGGAAAGTAAGCTAATAAGTATGCTCAAACCGCTCCCCATTCCCTTCCCTGGAGTTCAGGAAAAGCCCATCGTCACCGAACTGACCTTTGTGCAGTCCGATGTCACGGTGAAGGGCCACTTCGAACTCAACGAGTTTGCCACCCTCAACCCTGACAGCCTGGAATTCCTGCGGCTGTACATCAAGGTCAGGGGCAACCTCAAAGAAGTGGAACGCATTCTCGGCATCTCGTATCCCACCGTGCGGGCCAGATTTGAAGCCATGCTCAGAGACCTTGGATACGAACCTGTAGAGCCCGATCCCAGTGAACTGGCACTCGACCTGCTGGAACGCGGAGAGATCACCCCTGAGGAAGCCCTGCGCAGATTGAAGAAGTGATGCACGGGGGCTTCCAGAAAGAGAAGCCCACCATGGATCACCAGCACCAGTACCTTGCCCTCCAGTCCGCCCAGCAGAAACTTCAGGAACTTCACCAGCAGGCCGAAATTGCACGCGCCCTGACCTCACAGAGACCCCGATGGTTGCGCAACTTTGCTCGATCTCTGGTCCGGCTTGCCCGCCAGATGGACGCTGAAACCGTCACCCTGGAGGCCGCAAGTCGATGACCGAGGCCAGGGGACCACCTCTGGAAAGCTGTACCACACATCCTGCATGATCCCTTCTGGAAACAGAAGGGATTTTTCCTTTGCTCTTGAAAGCCAGGACCCATCCCTTATGATTCGGATATGCAAAAGACCATCACTTATCTGGAAATGAAAAGCCCTGATCAATTGAAACCGAAACACCACCCGGAACATGTTCTGGAGGTGCGGGTCTGCAAACACCAGGATTACCGTCTGAACCGCTTCTTTTATCAATGGATTGGCAGTGCATACCGCTGGACCGACCGCCTGCCCTGGTCCGATGAGAAATGGCAGGAGATGTGCGAACAACCCGGAGTGCACCTTGCCATTGTGTATCTGGACCACACGCCCATCGGCTATGCAGAGCTGTGGGAACATCCGCAGGAATGTGAAATCAAATTCTTTGGTCTGGCAGACCGTTACATTGGCCGTGGCCTGGGTGGGCCTGCCCTGACCCGGGTGATTGAAGCGGCCTGGAGCCTGGGGGCACACAGGGTTTTCCTGAACACCTGCGACTGGGATCACCCGAATGCCCTTAAGAACTATCTCGCACGGGGATTCCAGGTATACCATGAGGAAACCGTTTGAGGTACTGTGCCTGACATGGACAGCAAAGAAGCCCTGCGCATCTTACAATTGCTCGCCGATGGCGTGGACCCCCACTCTGGTGAAGTGTTTGAAGACACCAGTCCCTACCAGCACCCCCAGGTGGTGCGTGCCCTGTTTCATGCTGGGCGCGCTCTGGAAACCCAGTCAGGCATGACAGCGGAACCTGCAACCAGACCTTCAAGAACCGAAAAAGCAGAGAAGCCCGAGAAACCTGAACCCCGGGAACTCAACCTTTCTGAACTGTCTCCCGAAGAACGGGAACGCTTCGAGAAACTGCGCACCTGGCGGGCCGAGCGGGCCAGACAGCTGAACATGCCGCAGTATGTGATTGCCCACAACCGCCACCTTTTCGAGATGGCACAATTGAAAGACCTCTCCTACGCCAGCCTGTCTGCCATCAAAGGCTTTGGGGGCATCAAGGCCGAAAAGTACGCAGAGGAGATCCAGCGCATTCTGGAGGAATAATTTGCTGCAAATCACCACTGCTGCCGAGGTTCTGGGTGCCATGATCACCCCGGCAGTGCTGATTTCCGCCTGCGGTACCCTGGTGATGTCCACCTCCAACCGCATGGTGCGCATCATCGATAGGGTCCGGGCGGTCAGCAAGGAAGTGGAGAAAATGCGGCAGGAGGGTGTTTCTGACACTCGCCTTGAGCTCCTGGTCGAGCAAGTCCCCACCCTCTCCAGACGGTTGATCCTGATGCGAACGGCCCTCAGCGCCCTTTATTTTGCCATTGGTCTGCTGGTCCTCACCAGCATCATGGTCGGGTTTGTGCAGCTCTTCCACTGGGAATTCGGAAATCTTCTTGGCATTGCCTGTGGTCTGCTGGGCACGAGTTCTTTGCTGTACGCCAGTGCCCTGCTGGTCCGGGAGGCCAACATTGCTGTGGCCTCCACCTTCAAGGAAATTGACCATCTGGAACGGTCGATCAGATAGCTGGCAGATCTTTCATCTTTTCATGGCAGCATGAGGCATGATGTTCAGACGCCTGATCTCAAGTTTTCTGGTGCTCACAACAGCAGGACTGTTTCAACAGGGACATGCCCAGAGCACGGTGCTCGCTGCTGGAGACATTGGCATGTGCAATTTGCAGGCCCCCTACTGGACGGGCAATCTGATTCGCCAGGAGTTGCAGAAAACACCAGATGCGCGGGTGCTGGCCCTCGGGGATCTGGCTTACACCGTGGGCAGCAGGACAGATTTTGCATCCTGTTTTGATCCCGCGTGGGGCAGTTTCAAAAGCAGCATCCATCCTGCTCCAGGCAACCATGAGTACGAAACCCCTGGTGCAGCAGGTTATTTTGAATACTTCGGGGACCGGGCAGGGAAGGGGTATTACCGTTTCGATCTGGGCCAGTGGCGGGTCTTCTCCCTCAACTCCAACCTGAAAGGGGAGGCCATGCAGGAGCAGTTGAACTGGCTCAGGTCCGATCTGAATGCTTTTAGAGGTCAATGCATCCTGGCCTACTGGCACCATCCTCTGGTGTCTTCGGGGTACCACGGCAACAACAGCATCATGCAACCCGCCTGGAACCTCCTGCAGGAGCATCATGCCGATCTGGTGCTGGTCGGCCACGACCACCACTACGAGCGTTTTGCACAGCTGAACAGCTCAGGGGCTCCAGATGCAAAAGGCATCCGTCAGATCATCGTGGGCACAGGAGGGGCAGTCCTTTACCGGACGCTTTTCATCAAGTCGGGCAGCGAGAAGCATGTGAACACCCAGTTTGGGGTTCTCAAATTGAATTTGAAGGACAGCAGTTACACCTGGGAATTCCTGAATGCCAATCCCAGACGTCTGGGCACTGTGCTGGATTCAGGGTCCACGGATTGCCACGCAAAATAGGGCGAGTCAGCATGTCCCCCTGTTGCAACCCCACACAAAAAAGCTCAGGCATCCCTGAGCTTTTTGTTTTGCTGACCTCTGACCATTCTTACAGGCTGGCGATGGTGTGCTCCAGCATCTCCTGGGTGATCTGGTGGTGCAGCACGAAACGCAGGCTGTCGGCATAGACCGCGTTCACCAGAATCCCTTTGCTTTTCAGGTCTTCGGCTTTCTGGAAGGCATCTGGAACCTGCACGTAAATGATGTTGGTCTGCACTGCAGCATGGTCCACCCCATAGCCTGCATTGCTGAGGGCTTCTGCGAGGGTGCGGGTTTTTCGGTGATCCTCTGCCAGTCGGGCAGGACCGTCTTTCAGGGCAAGTCTGGCTGCTGCAGCCAGAACCCCTGCCTGCCGCATGCCTCCCCCCATCATCTTGCGGTAACGGTGGGCCTCTTTGATCAGGGCTTCAGAGCCGACCAGAACGCTTCCGACAGGCGCTCCAAGGCCTTTGCTCAGGCACAGACTGACCGAGTCAAAGTGCTGCGTGATCTCTTTGACATCCACACCCAGAGCCACAGCGGCGTTCATCAGGCGTGCGCCGTCCATGTGCATGGGGAGCCCTTCAGACAGGCTCACTTCACGGACGCCTTTCAAAACATCCAGAGGCACGATGGTTCCTCCGGCGATGTTGTGGGTGTTCTCAATGGAGATCAGGCCTGTGGGGCTTTTGTGGATGCTGCGCCCGATGGCCTTGCGAATGTCCTCTGGATCAGGAACACCGAGGGGAGCAGGCACGAAACGGGGCACCACCCCAGAGAAGGTCGCCATCATTCCGAGTTCGTACTCGTAAATGTGTGCTCCTTGCTGGGTGATGACCTCCTGCCCACGTTTTGTGTGGACGGCAATGGCCACCTGATTGGTCATGGTGCCCGAAGGCATGTACAGGGCTGCCTCAAAGCCAAGGGCCTGTGCAGCTTCTTCCTGGAGCAGGTTCACGGTGGGGTCTTCACCATAAACATCGTCTCCAACAGGAGCAGTGGCCATGGCTTCAATCATCTCTGGGGTGGGGCGGGTGACGGTATCAGAGCGCAGATCTACAAGCATGGGCCATCTTAACCTGTCTGGCCCAGACTGCAAGTGGCTATTTTGCGTAGTGCTGGTCAGACTTCAGGTTGGTTTTGCATCCGTTTCAGGAAAGCTTCCTGACTTCGAAGGGTTTCATCAAACTGGCCCAGGCGTACCAGGGCCACAAACATGGCTGCACATCTGGCCTGACAGGCAGCAGATTTCTCTGGATTGAAGGCAATGTCTGTAAATCCATCAAAATCCAGCAATTGCTGCTGCAGCTCTGGATGCTGCTTTAATGCATCCAGATACAGCCAGTCATAAAAGGCCGTTGTGGGTGTGGCGGGCCAGCGTGTTCCCTGAAACTCAAAAGCGATGATCCGGCCAGAGGTTCTCAGGCGTTCATCCTGTCTGGCTTCTCTGCTGCTTGTTTGATAGAGATCTGTATAAGGGCCACCCTGCTCAAAAACCTTGCTGCCCTGATAGGCGCATTCCACAGACATCTGCTGGCCTGCCTGATCTTTCAGCATCAGGTGAAAGGCACTCAGGTTGTTGCCCAGAGGGGTGCTGGATTTCGAGGAGATCTCCAGCAGGTTTTCAAGGCCGTGCTGATTTGCGCTGTGGTGCAGCTCTGCAATGGACTTCTGGGCCTGTGAGCGGGAAAGCCCTGGATGCCATTTGAATTCCACTTCCAGTTCACGCACAAAAGGTGGTTTTTTGTCAGGTGCAAAAACAGGACGCTTTGCCATGCAAATAGCATATCCCAAAGGGCTGGTGTGTGGCGGGCCAGTGGCCTATCCCTACGGCATGGCACCATATTTCTCCTCATACCGCTGATACCCATCCTGCAGCCCGATGATGATGTCTTTGACCTCCAGATACGGAACGGTGAACATCTCGGTGTCTCTCAGGGCCTCCATCAGGTGGTAATAGGCCTGCAGGTCAGGGGTCCTGAGGATCAGGAAGTCAGAGCAACTTGCCGAGAAGGCCTCTGCATCAAAGGCCTGCACTTCCACGCTGGCATGTATTGCAAAGATGGGCTCCAGAACCCTTTCCCGAAAGGCGGTGCGTTCCTGGCGGGTCAATCTGAGCCAGGCGGGGGTCACAGTGAACAGAAACAGGATGGTGTACATGACCTCATGCTGGAGTTAACATGTGACGAATGCAAGACCATTTTCGTCAGCACCTGATCCTGAAGGCTGCGGCGCAGCTTGCTGAGTGCCTGAATCCACAACGGCTCGGCTGGCTTCTGTTGTTTCTGGGGAAACCGCGTTCTCTGCAGGACGCTGCCCGTGAAGCTGGCGTGCCCAGAACCACACTGGGGTATCACGTCCAGCGTTGGGTTCAGATGGACATGCTGCAAGTGAACAGCCTGCAGAAAACAAAAAAGTACTGTGCTGCCATGGAGAGCGTCTACCTCTCCTTTGAAGGCCTGGAGCCGGAGGCCCTGCACAGCATCCTGTTGCAGTGGAGCCAGATCTGGCAGGAAAAAATTCTCAGGGCTGGTCTGGAGGCCAGAGGTTCGCTTCCAGGGGTGCTGTTCTACCGATCTGAACAACAGCTCCATGCTGATTTTGCCGCGGATCAACATGCTTCGATCCATCCCGCAGGCAGAGATGCACCTGCAGTCCTGCTGCCTTCATGGGTCAGTGAATTTCACCTCTCCTATGAAGACGCAAGGGAGCTGCAAAAAGACCTGCTTGCACTCCGGGAAAAGTATGCAGGCAGGTCTGGTCAGCGGCATCTGTTGCAGGTGGCTCTTGCCCCGATGCTCAGGGATTGAAGAGGGCCAGAGCAGCTTTCATCTGCAGGTCTTCGGTGAGGGTGTTTTCCACCACCTGATCGGGGGTGATGTTTCTGGGGTACAGCTGGAAGTTCTCGTCCAGTGAGCGGATCATGGTGACCTGCAGGGCGTAGCGGTTGGTGAGGCCATACGTCTGGGTGCTGGTGTTCAGGAGGCCATAGGTGGGAACGCCAATCACGGTTGCCTTGCCGTTGCGTTGCAACTGATAGGCAAACCATTCCCCACAGGATGCCGTTTCATGGTTGACCAGCACGGCCACGTTGTTGCTGGTGGCTTCCCAGAAACTGGGCGTGTTCACAGAGGCCCGGACCATGGGGATCACCAGTCCAGAGACCACTTTGGAGCGGTCCAGGGTGAAGACTTTCCCGTTTTCCACCCGCATGTACCCTGCCGTGAATTTGGCGTCCTGATAGACCTTGATCTGCTTCACAAAGGCAGAGGAGGAAGCTGCGCACTCATCAACAAGACCCCCTGAGTTGTACCGCAGGTCCAGAACGAGTTTCTGAATGCCTTTTGTTTGCAGTTCCCTGAGGGCCCTGTGCAGGCTTTCACTGATGGGAAGCTGCACCAGACTGGTTCTGCCTCCACGGTTTTCGGCATAGAAGGTGGGAATCTGGATGATGGCGACATCCCCCTCAACCTTGTACATGGCCCTCTGCCAGTAATCGTCCTGGTAGTCGTTGTTGTTCAGATGGATCTGCAGCTCTTTGCCCTGCCTCTGGACCAGCAGGGCGGTTCTTCCTTTGAAGTTCAGGTCAGATTCGGATTGCACCTCAGCGAGGCTCTTTCCACCTGCACTGAGGAGTTGATCTCCGGGCTGTAGACCACTGCGGTCTGCAGAGCTGCCATACATCACGAACTGCACGTACCAGTGACCTGCTTCTCTTTTGAGGTACACCCCGAGTTCATTTTCCAGGGCGTACTGGGCCTGCTCCTGGGGTTCATAGACCACGAAGTTGCGAATGGAACTGAGATCGGTGTGGGCATCGCCGAGTTCTTTCAGCAGGTTTCGAATCTGGGCCTCGGCGTCTCTGGACTGGCACTTCTGCTCTTCCTCGCAGGCATTTTCCACCTGATCGCGGTAACGGCTGAGCAGGTCAGGAAGCAGGTCCTTCTGTTCGCCGTAATAACTCACCATCATGGCCTGAAAGGTGTTGAACAGTCTGGCCGCATTGCTTCCCGGATACCTCTGGGCCTGCGAGGTAGCCGACCATAAGACAACAATGAGCAGCCAGAACATATGTTTCATACGGCAAGTATGGCACCGTCCTGTTTGGAGGATTGTGCCATACATTGACAAGAAGCATCAGATTGACATCAGAAAGCCAGTCCTGATTACTGTTTTTGCAAGAAAAAGAATCAATGCATCAATTTTATTTCCTGTAAATGTTCTTTTAATAACTTTCTGTCAAAAACTTCAGTTTCCTTCCAGAATCGTCACGGTGTTGATGGCATCAGGCTTGATGCCAGGGTTGGGCTTCTGGGGATCGATTTTCTGGATGCTGTTCACCACATCCATGCCCTCAAGAACCTTGCCGAAAATGGTGTAGCCATAATTCAGCCAGGAAGCAGGTGCAAAGGTGATGAAGAACTGGCTTCCGTTGGTGGATCTGCCGCCACTGTTTGCCACCCCGAGCAGACCTGCAGAGTTGAAAATCACTCCTTCTTCGACTTCCAGACCGTATCTGTAGCCGGGGCCACCTGTTCCGGTGCCTGTTGGATCACCGGTCTGGGCCATGAAATTGTCCAGCACACGGTGAAAAACAATCCCGTCGTAATAATGGTTGAGGGCCAGAAACACAAATGAGTTCACGGCCTTGGGGGCAATTTTTGGGTAGAGTTCTACTGTGATGTTGCCCCTGGTGGTGCCAATGACAGCCCGGTACGGTTTATTGGGGTTGATCACCCACTGGGGTTCACTGAATTTCAGCACCCGGTCCTTCGAGAGGGGCTCAAGGGTTTTAAAAGCGGAGGTCTGGGGCTCGGCAGGGGTCTGCTGGGCGTGGGCCAGAGGGAGGAGCAGGATCGCAGCCAGAATGAATTTCTTCATGGTGAACAGTGTAAAACAGCCGCATTTGAAAGACGTGACAACTCGCCCACTTTCCTGTATAGTATAAGGAGTCGTTATGTTTATAGCAGAAATCATCAGCGTCGGTACGGAACTTCTCCTCGGTGAAATCACCGATACCAATGCCGTTTTTCTCGCCAATGAACTGAAGGCCAGAGGGGTGGTCCTCCACCATAAAAATACGGTGGGAGACAACCTCCAGCGTGTTGCCGACACCATCAGAAAAGCCCTCGAGCGGAGTGACCTCGTGATCCTCGGAGGTGGCCTGGGTCCCACCGATGACGACCTCACCCGCGAAGGCATTGCTCTGGTGCTTGGTGAAACCCCCGAAGTGAATCAGGACCTCCTGAATCACCTTGAAAGCATGTACACCTCAAAGGGCAGAACCATGCCCCAGAGCAACACCAAACAGGCCTGGCTCATCCCCAGTGCGATTTCGCTGGACAACCCCATCGGAACTGCCCCTGGCTGGATGGTCCAAAAGGACGGCAAGATCATCGTTGCGATGCCTGGCCCTCCTCAGGAAATGAAGCGGATGTGGAAAGAGCAGGTGCTTCCACGCCTCGATCTCCCAGAGCGTGCCCTGTACCATGTGACCCTGCACACTTCTGGCATTGGCGAGAGCAACATTGCAGATCTGCTCGGTGACCTCACCCTGCAGAACTCTCCAAGCGTTGCCACTTACGCCAGAAAACATGGTGTGGACGTGCGCGTCGCCCACATGGCCGACTCTCTCGAAGAAGCCAGACAGGGCGCAGCCGCCACCGAAGCCATCGTGCGTGAGAAGCTTGCGAAGTTCATCTATGGTCAGGACAGCGACACCCTGGAAAGTGTGGCCCTCAAAAAGCTGCAGGAACGCAAAGAGACGCTGGCCGTCTTTGAAGCATTCACCGCAGGTGCCCTGGCTCAAAAGCTGGGCAGGCACCCCAGGGTGAAGGGCGTCCTCAGCAGCGGAGACCACGGCATCCAGGTGGATCTGGGCCTCACCCCCAGAACCCTTTCTGAAGAGGGAGAAGACAGCGTGAATGCTGCCATCGAACTTGCCAGAGGGATTCAGGACCGCCTCGGGGCCACCTACGGCCTCGCCACCGTTGGAAACCTGGAAACCCATGAATGCCATGTGGCCCTGGTGACCGACACCGAACACAAAACCGCCACGCTGAACTGGGTGGGAACACCCGATCAGCTCATTGAAAGGACCAGCAACGCTGCCCTGATGCTGCTCTACAGAACCCTGAAAGGCGAAGCCCAGTGAGACTGTTCTACGCCATCATGGTTCCCCAGGAGATCCAGGAGCAACTGGCCCCCATCCAGAAACACCTGAGAGGCAACTGGCGGCCTGTGAAGCCCGACCAGATGCACATCACCCTCGCCTTCATGCCCCAGTACCCGGAAGGGAAGAGCAAACCCCTTTTAGAGCTGGGAGACCGCATCAGCAAAGCCCGGGACAGTTTCGACATCCGTCTGCGCGGCACCGGGTATTTCCCCAATGAGGGAAGCCCCAGGGTCTGGTTCGTGAAAACCGAGGCCCCGGAGCTCCAGGAGATCTCTGAGGCGCTCACCTCACAGATCGACTACCCTTTTGAGGACAAGGCTTTCAAGGCCCACATCACCCTCGCCCGCAAGAAAGGTCCTGCCCCCAGGGTTCCCCCACAGGTCTTTGATCTCTCCTGGAAGGCCAGCAGTTTTGTTCTGGTGCAAAGCAACCTGAAACTGTCTGGACCCACCTACAAGATCCTCAAGACCTTCAAATTCAGAGACTTCGGCCAGTAAAGAAGACATCAAAGCCCCCAGATCAGCAGGCTGGAATGCCCAGCACAGGCGTCAAGGAGACTTATGGAAAACAAAGAAAGACTGAAAGCCCTCGAACAGACCGTCCACCAGATTGAAAAGCAGTTTGGTAAAGGTTCGATCATGAAACTCGGCAACAACACCAGCATGGACGTTCAGGTGATCCCCACCGGTTCCCTCAGTCTGGACGTTGCACTCGGCGTTGGCGGGATTCCCCGTGGCCGTGTGACCGAGGTGTACGGTCCCGAGTCCGGTGGTAAAACCACCCTGGCCCTCAGCATTGTTGCCCAGGCCCAGAAACTCGGTGGCGTGGCCGCTTTCATCGACGCCGAGCACGCCCTTGACCCCCAGTACGCCCGTCAACTTGGCGTGAACGTGGACGACCTCTTGGTCTCCCAGCCTGACTCCGGCGAGCAGGCCCTGGAAATCATGGAACTGCTGGTGCGCTCCGGCGCCATCGACATCGTGGTCGTGGACTCCGTTGCAGCCCTGACCCCCAGAGCCGAAATTGAAGGGGAAATGGGTGACGCCCTCCCCGGTCTGCAGGCCCGTCTGATGAGCCAGGCCCTGCGCAAACTGACCGCCATCCTCAACAAGACCGGCACTGCTGCCATCTTCATCAACCAGGTCCGTGAAAAGATCGGTGTGATGTACGGCAACCCCGAAACCACCACCGGCGGACGTGCCCTCAAGTTCTACTCCACCGTGCGTCTGGACGTGCGCAAGACCGGTCAACCTGTCAAACAGGGCGATGTGGCCGTGGCCAACAACGTCAAGATCAAGGTCGTGAAGAACAAGGTGGCCCCTCCCTTCAAGGAAGTGGAACTCACCCTGCAGTTCGGCAAGGGCTTCGATCAACTCGGAGATCTGGTCTCCCTCGCCACCGACCTCGAAATCATCAAGAAGGCCGGTTCCTTCTACTCCTATGGGGAAACCCGCATCGGGCAGGGCAAAGAGAAAGCCATTGGCTACATTGCCGAGCACCCCGAGATGGAAGAAGAAATCCGCACCCGCGTGATGAACGAGATCCGTGCAGGCAGAAACCCCATCCAGCAGAACCCCGAAATCGCACTCGAAGCAGACGAGTAATTCTGCAACAAGGTTTCAAGGGCGCAGCGGACAAGGGGACCAGTAAGTGGTCCCCTGCTTTGTACAAGAAGCTTGCTGCGCCTTTCTTCTTTGGCTTGAATGTCCCCCATCTGACGTTTGCGGGGTCGGGCAAATAACGTCCCAGACGATGCGGAATCACCTCATAATCTGAGGTGATTTTTAATGTTAAAGTATTAAACAAGTTTTGTTTCAAGACAGAACTTTGACAACAAGGGTCTTACACCGAAAGGAGAAGCTATGGATAGCATTACGTCGATCCTTCTAGGCTTCCTGCTCGGTGCGATAATTTTCGGTTTTCTGGCCTACAACCGGGCCTACCAGATTGGCTTCAGCAAGCGATCTGGTCTGGACGCTGCACTGAAAGAACAGGCAGAGCAAGAAGCTGCTGTCCTGCGTGAACGTGCACAAACCGAAGCTGAACGCATCCGTGCGGAAGCTGAACGACTGAAAAGTGAAGCTGAACGGACCCTGAGAGACGCGGAGACCCTTGCCAAGGAACGGGTGGCCGAGCGCCGCCAGGAACTGGAAAGGGACATCCAGAGGGAGCGTGACACCCTCAAGCTGGAACGGGATGAACAGAGGCGTGAACGGGACGAACTCAAACGCGAAATCGAGCGTCTGAACCGTCGCGCAGAACAACTCGATGCCCGTGGCATGAAACTTGACCACCTGGAAGAGAAACTCGAAGCCGAATACCGGGATTTGCAGGTCAAGCATCAGGAGGCAGACACCAAGCTGCACGATGTGAACCTGAAGCTCTTCGAGATCGCCCAGCTTTCTCCAGAGCAGGCCAGAGACATCATCCTGCACAAACTCGACGAGGAGCTTGAGGAGGACAAGGCGGTTCGCATTCGCCAGTCCACCGAGAAGGCCAACATTGAGGCCACCCGCAAGGCGCAGCACATCATCGCGCAGGCCATTCAACGCAGTGCCTCCGAGACCAGTGCTGCCATGGCCGTTTCGGTGGTCCCCATTCCCAGTGAAGCCATGAAAGGCCGCATCATCGGGCGGGAAGGCCGCAACATCCGGGCCTTTGAAGCCCTCACCGGTGTGGACCTGATCATCGACGACACCCCGGAAGCCGTGATCCTCAGCAGCTTCAACCCCATCCGCCGCGAAGTGGCCAAGAGCGCCCTGGAGCAACTTGTTGCCGACGGACGCATCCATCCCACCCGCATCGAGGAAGTGGTGCACAAGGCCCAGGAAGACATGAAAACCTTCATCCACAACCAGGGTGAAGAGGGTGCTCTGGAAGCAGGTGTGGTCGGCATCAAACCCGGCCTGATGCAACTGCTGGGCCGCATGTACTTCCGGACCAGTTACGGCCAGAACGTGCTGAAACACAGCATCCAGGTGGCCCACGTCACCGGAATTCTGGCTGCAGAACTCGGCCTCGATCCTGCCCTGGCTCGCCGCGCAGGTTTGCTGCACGATGTGGGCAAATCCATTGACCGCGAAATCGAAGGCACCCACGTGGACATCGGGATCAGCCTTGCCAAGCGCTTTGGTGAGCCCTTCGAGGTCATCGACGCCATCGCCCACCACCACGACCCCGAGAACGCCGAGACCTTATATGGTGTGCTGGTCGCAGCCGCAGATGCCATTTCTGCTGCCCGCCCTGGTGCCCGCCGCGAAAGCCTCGAAGTGTACATCAAGCGTCTGGAACAGCTCGAAAGCATTGCCCTGTCTTTCCCTGGTGTCAGCAATGCTTACGCCATCCAGGCAGGCCGTGAAGTCCGTGTGATTGTCCAGCCGGAGAAAATCACCGATTCCAAGGCCACCCTGCTGGCCCGAGAGATCGCAGGTCGCATCGAGCAGGACATGGAGTACCCCGGACAGGTGCAGGTCACCGTGGTCCGTGAGTCCAGGGCCGTGGAGTACGCGAAGTAAAACCCAAATCAACCGGACAGAGAGCCTTCCCCTGGTGGGAAGGCTTTTCTTTTGGTGGGGAGTTGGTGTCTGGGAGGGCAGAGGCCAGATCCCCCTGCTCCTCATTGCACTCAAACGCCCACCCGATTTTCCTTGGTCTGACGGTGAGCCAGCTTGTAGGGGCGAGGCATGCCTCACCCTGCGACCAGAAGGGGGATCTTTCCCCATGTTCACCTAAAAGTGTACGCGAGACACCTCTGCTGCATAAAGGCAGCAAAATTATGCGATTTTTTTGACGGATGTGCACATTTTTTGAGAACACCGAGCATGAAAATCCCAAAATTGGGAATACAAGGTGTACAAAAAGTGGATCATGAATTGCAGAGACAGGGACTTCTCGGGGACTTTTACCCCTGATTTCTGTCAAAGTGCGCAGCAATTGCTGCACATCCTGTTACTTCTTGACGAACGTATCTAATCAAGCCTTGCCAGATCATGGGGGGGACATGGTATGCTTCCAACTGTAATAAGAGCTGCATAACCACAGGGGATGCACCTTCTTGACCATCTGACCATGGGCCTTCTTGAAGACCACCTTGACGGAGGAAGTATGAACCACGACTTTGATGTTGTCTCGGCTGCACGCAACTGGCGTATCGAAGAACTCACTCAGGCCAACCCCAACGCTGTGGTCAGCGAGTTTGCCAGTGATGTTCTCACCACTGAAGAACTGCGCCAGCGCCTCAGCAAGCCCGTCTGGAAAAGCCTGCAGGCCACCATCGAGCGTGGTGTGGCCCTCGATCCCGCCATTGCAGACACCGTTGCCCTCGCCATGAAAACCTGGGCCCTGGAAAAAGGTGCCAGCCACTACACCCACTGGTTCCACCCCCTCACCGGCAGCACTGCTGAGAAGCACGACAGCTTCGTGACCCCCACCAGCGATGGCACTGCCATTGCCCAGTTCACCGGCAAAGAGCTGATCCAGGCCGAGCCTGACGCTTCCAGTTTCCCCTCCGGCGGTCTGCGTGCCACCTTCGAGGCCCGTGGCTACACTGCCTGGGACCCCACCTCTCCTGCGTTCATCCTCCGTCACGCCAACGGTGCCACCCTGTGCATCCCCACCGCTTTCGTGTCCTGGACTGGCGAAGCCCTCGACCTGAAAACCCCCCTGCTGCGCTCCATTGAAGCCCTCAACAAGGCTGTGCTGAAAGTGCTGCCCACCCTGGGCCTCAAGGACGTCACCAAAGTCAGCAGCACCCTGGGTGCAGAGCAGGAGTACTTCCTGATCGACGAGGAGTTCTTCTACCGTCGCGCCGACCTGGTGATGAGTGGCCGCACCCTCTTCGGGGCCAAGCCTCCCCGTGGTCAGGAACTGGAAGACCACTACTTTGGCAGCATCCCCAACCGTGTGCTGTCCTACATGACCGATGTGGAAACCCAGCTGTACGCCCTGGGCATCCCGGTCAAGACCCGTCACAACGAAGTGGCCCCCGGCCAGTTTGAAATTGCCCCCATCTTCGAGCACAGCAACATCGCTGCCGACCACCAGCAGCTGACCCAGCAGGTGTTGAAGAACACCGCCCGCAAGTACGGACTGGTCTGCCTGTTGCACGAGAAGCCCTTCGCAGGCGTGAACGGAAGCGGCAAGCACTGCAACTGGTCCATGGGCACCGACACCGGCCTGAACCTGCTCGAGCCCGGTGACACCCCCCACGAGAACCTGCAGTTCCTGTTCTTCTGCGCTGCCGTGATCCGTGCCGTGGACCTGCACCAGGACCTGCTGCGCATCAGTGTCTCCAGCGCCAGCAACGACCACCGTCTGGGTGCCAACGAAGCCCCACCCGCCATCATCTCCATCTTCCTTGGCGATGAACTCTCCGACATCCTCGACCGCATTCTCAGCGGCGAAGGTGGATCAGGCAAGAGCGCTGGGTTCCTGGGCCTCGGCACCCCCGTGCTCCCCAGCCTGCCCCGCCACGCTGGTGACCGCAACCGCACCTCTCCTTTCGCCTTCACGGGCAACAAGTTCGAGTTCCGTGCCGCCGGTTCCAGCCAGAGCATCTCCATGCCCATCACCGTGCTGAACACCATCGTCGCCGAGTCCGTCAGTGACCTTGCCGATGTGCTCGAAGGCAAGATCGCAGAAGGTCTGTCCGTCGACGAAGCCCTGCTGGCCGTGGTGAAAGACGTGTACGGCGCCCACAAGCGCATCATCTTCAACGGCAACGGTTACAGCCAGGAGTGGCACGAAGAAGCCGCCAAACGTGGCCTCCTCAACCTCCCCACCGCCATTGACGCCATTCCCCACCTGACCGACAAGAAGAACATCGAACTCTTCAGCAAGTTCAACGTCCTGTCTGACCGTGAAGTGGAAGCCCGCCAGGAAATCATGTATGACATCTACTTCAAGACCGTCAACATCGAAGGCGAAACCACCGAATGGATTGCCCAGACCCAGATCCTGCCCGCTGCCCTCTGCTACCTCGGTGAGGTCTCTGCAGTCCAGAACAGCAAGGCTGCCCAGGGTCTCGCTGCTGAACTCAGCCAGGTGACCGACGAGCTTTACGAAGCCCTGAACGTCCTGCGCGAGCAGAACGCAGCTGAAGGTGGCGAAGCCGTGCATGAGAAGTCCCACCACATGCGTGACCACGTGTTGCCTGCCATGCTGGGTGTGCGCAAGGCTGCCGACAAGCTGGAGAAACTGGTGAGCACCAAGCACTGGCCCCTCCCCAGCTACCGCGAAATGCTGTTCGTGAAGTAAGACCCTCACCTCGCCATCCTCTCCCTGTCAGGGAGAGGATTTTTTTGGCTTTCGCAACTGCACAACAAAAACCTCTCCCGACAGGGAGAGGACCGAGTGCAGCTCGCGGTGAGTTCAGAGGGTCAGACTTCTTTTTTCTTCTCTTCAGAAGGATCATCGGTCTGGGTTTTCTTGAATTCCTTCATGCCCTGCCCGAGGCCCCGCATCAGCTCGGGAATCTTTTTCCCTCCGAAGAGCAGCAGCAGGACGACAATGACCAGGATGATTTCTAGGGGTCCGAAAGACATGCTTTATAGTGACACATTTTCATCATGGAAAAGCAAGAGGGGAGTGAGGTGAGCTGGCCCTGACAGAGGCACAACCTGAAGATTGTAAGCTCGCCGGGTAAACAAAAAACCTCTCCCTGGTGAGGAGAGGGAAATTGTAGGGGTGGGCTGCTGGCTCACCCTGCGGATTCAACGGCTGCGTGGGTCAATGGCCTCACGGATGGCTTCACCCAGCAGGGTCCAGCCCAGCACGAACAGCAGGATGAAGCTGGCCGGATAGATGTAGGTGTACCAGTACTCGATTTGCCCGAAGTAGGGTCTGGAGATGTTGATCAGGTAGCCCCAGTCCGGGAAGCCTTCTGGAACGCCCACACCGATGAAGGACAGGGCAGCAAAGGACACCACTGTGGCCCCAATGTCCAGGCTGACCAGGGCCAGCAGGGAGTTCAGGCTGTTGGGGAGGGCGTGCTTGATGATCACCCGGCTGTCGGTGTTGCCCAGCGAGCGGGCAGCATCCACAAATTCCAGCCGTTTGACTTTCAGGACGTCCCCACGGACCACACGGGCGTACTGTGCCCAGCCGACCAGGATAAGGGCCAGCATGATCACAGGGAGGCCGCCTCGCAGCACGATCACCAGAATCATCAGGAGCACGATGTTGGGGAAGGCGAAGATGATGTCGGTGAAGCGCATGAAGATGTTGTCGATCCATCCGCCAAAGTATCCAGCCAGGGTGCCCACCGTCATGCCCACCAGGGCGGTGAGCAGGGTCACCACAATGCCCACCATGAAGGCAGCACGGGTGCCCCAGATCAGGCCCCAGAAGATGTCGTATCCCCCTGCAGCGAGCCCGAACATGTGGGCATCCGAAGGGGGGGTGGGTTGTGAGGAGAAACCTTCACGCAGCATCGAGTTGGGGATGGTGAATGTGCGTGCCAGGTTGCGCATGTCGTCAGGGATGGGGGCAATCACCGGGGCCAGAATCGCCACAATGGCGAACGCCACGATCAGGATCAGACCGATGATGCCCAGAGGGTTTTTGCGGAGTTTCTTCCAGATGTTCATTCGTAGCGAATCCTTGGGTCAATGATGCCGTAAAGCAGGTCCACGAGCAGGTTGATCACAGTCACTGCAGTGGCAGCGAACAGGGCAAAGCCCACCACAGAGGGCACATCAAGCTGCTGGGCGGCCTTGGAAGCCCAAAGCCCTACACCCTGGAAGTCAAACACCGTTTCGGTGATGATGGAGCCGCTCAGAAGACCGATCATGATGCTGCCCAGCACGGTGATCACCGGGATCAGGGCGTTTCTCAGGGCGTGCTTGATGACCACCACACGGTCCTGCAAACCCTTGGCACGCGCAGTGCGCACGTAATCCTGACGCAGGGTGTCGATCACATTGCCACGCACCACCTGAATGAGCTGCGGGGAAATCACAAAGGTGAGGGTCAGAACAGGCATGATCAGGTGTTTGATCAGGTCCCACACCACTTCCCATTTGCCCTGGAACATCAGGGGGAAGAGCATGAAGCCATCGGTCTTGGTGAGGCCCGCAGTGAGGCTGAGGATGGTGTCATACCTTCCGGGTTTGAGCCAGTCCAGGATGCCGTAGAACAGGGTCAGGATGAAGATCCCGACCACGAAGCTGGGAAAGCCGTAGGCAATGATGGACAGCACCCGCACGGTGTGGTCAATCCAGCTGTTGCGTTTGACGGCGGTCAGGATGCCCATCCCAATTCCAAAGATGGCAATGAACAGGATGGCGATGAAAGCAAGTTCCATGGTGGCTGGAACGTAACTCGCCAGGGATTCCAGCACTGGACGCCTGTCGCTGCGGGAGAAACCCAGGTTTCCTTCCAGCAGGATGCTTTTCAGCCAGATGCCGTATTGGGTGAAGAGGTCATCGTCCAGTCGGTACTGCTGGATGATCGACTGGATGAATTCCTGTGAAGCTTGCTTCTCGCTGACGGCAAAGGAAGCAGCGCGGATGTCCGGGCTCAGCAGCTGGGTGAGTCCGAAGATCAGCAAGGAGATTCCGAACAGGATCAGCGGCAGCTGTAGGACGCGCCGAAGAATGAATGTGAACACGGGTCACCTCTGGTGCTTGAACGCTTTGCTGTGGGTCTGCCTGCAAAGAACAGGATGCAAGAGCAAGGCTAGACAGGCCTCACAGATCGTGCTTTGTTCTACCATATTGCGCCTCTGCCATGCTACAGGATGGCTCAAAACCGACTGCAGCCGATCCAAAGCTGGGATTCCTGTCAAAGCACCCAGAACGCTCAGGTGTTGCTGTGTCCTTGATGGTCTGTGGTCTCGAAAACCAGGAGCTTCAGACACAAAGAAATGCAGCAGCGACCCTGGAGGCCGCTACTGCATGGAAGTCAAACTTATTTGGACATGGGGTAGTAGTAGTCGTCAGCGTAAACGGGGTTGTTCACGCGGCCTTTGACCCAGTCACGGTTCACGAAGGGGAAGGTGGGCTGGTAAAGGGGAATGAACGGGGTGTCGTTGAAACCCAGGGTCTGGATCTGGCGGTACAGTTCGTTGCGCTTCTTGGTGTCTGCAGTGGCAACGGCTTCACCGATCAGGGCATCAATCTTGGCATTCTTGTAGCCCGTCTGGGTGGGGTAGTTGCCGTCAGAGTGCAGGAAGGGGAAGGCGAAGTTGTGGGGGTCAGCGTAGTCTGCACCCCAGCCCAGTGCCCACATGGTCATCTGGCTGTTGCCCCCCTGGGCGATCAGCTGGCTGAAGGGAATCTCGCGCACATCCACCTTGAATTTGGGGTTGAGGCTCTCGACGTTCTTCTTGATGATTTCCAGAGCGCTCTTGCGGATGTTGTTGCCAGAGTTGTAGAACACGGGCAGCACGAAGCCGTTCTTCCAGAGCTCACCTTTCCAGGCGGCTTTGAAGTAGCGGGTGGCCTGGTTCTTGTCGAACTTGTACTTGGGCAGGGTGTTGCTGTAGCCCAGCAGGCCTTTGACCACCACGGTGCTCTGCTGGGTGGCAGCGCCGAGCAGCACGTCTTTGATCAGGGCATTGTAATCGAAAGAAGCAGCCATGCCTTTGCGCACGTTGACGTCACTGAAGAAGTTGGCAGGAATGCCCTTGCCGTCCAGTTTGCCGCTGCCGAGGTAGTTGGTGCCTGCAGCATTGATCTTCTGGTTCATGAACAGGGCGACCAGGGTCAGCTGGTTGGATTCGGTGACTTTCACGCCGGGGAGTTTCTCCACACGGGGGATGGCAGGACGGTTGATGCTGGCGATGTCAGCGTCACCGGCTTCCAGCATGCGGATGCGGGTGTTTTCATCTTCAACGTTCTGGATGATCACGCGCTGCAGTTTGGCAGGGGCGCGCCAGTAGTTGTCGTTGCGCTTGAGGACCACGTTCTGGTTGACGTCGTAGCGTTCCAGCACGAAGGGACCGGTGCCGAGGGGCAGTTTGCGTGCGAAGGCGGTGGTGCCTGCGGCGGGGTTGTTGAATTTTTCCCAGTCTTTTTCGGTGCCGCTCCAGTCGCCAGCAGCCACAGCGTCCGCTTTGCTGTAGATGGAAGCGTAGGGGGTGGCGAGCACAGCAATAAAGGCTGCGAAAGGACGGGCCAGGTTGAACACCACGGTGTCGGTGCCTTTGGCCTGAACAGCAGCAGCCACCTGATCGTAGCCCACTTTGCCACCCTTGCGGATGAAGTCGGTGGTGCCAAGCAGGGGCTCAATCAGCAGCTGGGCAGGACCGGAGTCCACAGAGGCCAGCAGGGTGCGCTGGATGCTGTAGGCCACATCTTCAGCGGTCAGGTCTTTGCCGTTGGAGAACTTGGCGTTCTTGCGGATCTTGACCGTGTAGGTCTTGCCGCCGTTGCTCACTTCGGGCATGCCCTCGGCAAGGAGGGGCACGAATTTGCTGGCGTTGTTCCCTTCGGGGAAGTAGAGGGTTTCCAGAACGTTCTGGATCACTTCACCGCAGGACTGTTCGTAGCAGTCGGCAGGGTCGAAAGTTCTCCAGTCCCCGAAAGCCACATCGATGAGGGTTCCAGGGTTTTTGACTTGGGCGCCTGCCACTGAAGCAAGCATAACGGCACTGAGCAAGAATGCACGTTTGAGCATGTACGTACCAACCTTTCCTTTGAGAGCTAGGCAAATTTGGACAAAGTTTAACACCTATATTTGTCTAGCGCAATGGAGGATGGTTTCACAGGTTGAAAAATAGACCCGGATCAAGGATTTGGGGTTTTGTGTCTGAACAACGGTAATTTCACATCTGGCCTCCAAATGCAGCCCAGACCCGGGTGATCTATATGAACCACTTGCCTTGCGAAATTCGTTACAAATGAAAACTGGGACCTCAGGGAAATCCTCAGGCTTTCTGCTCTGGACAGGCAGGACAACTTGCCATGGACTGCACAGCAGAACCCCCTATACTGTGGGGCATGAAGATCCGGATATTGCTGCTCGCCGGAGGCCAGTCTGGCGAGCATGAAGTGAGTTTGAACAGCGCCAAGAGCATTTTATCCAACCTCCCAGAAGACCGTTTTGAAGTCACCCCCGTGGTGATCACCAAGCATGGCAAGTGGCTGTCTCTTCCAGAAAGCCAGCAGGCCCTCACCGCAGGTCAGGCCGAAAGTGGAGGAGAGATGCTGCTCTCTGCAGCCAGTGTGGCTGGAGAATACAATGTGGTGTTCCCTGTGCTGCACGGTCCCATGGGAGAAGATGGCACGGTTCAGGGTTTCCTGACCCTCGCAGGCATCCCCTACGTGGGCAGTGGGGTGCTTGGGAGTGCCGTGTGCATGGACAAGATCATGACCAAGCAGGCCCTGGCCGCAGCAGGCATCCCCCAGGTGCCCTGGGTGGCCCTGTCCCGCAGTGAATGGAAGAAAGACCCTGAGCAGGTGATCCAGAAAGCGGAAAGCCTGGGTTTCCCGGTTTTTGTCAAACCTGCCAACATGGGCTCCAGTGTGGGCATCAGCAAGGCCAAGCACGCAGACGAGCTGCAGCAGGCGCTGGATCTGGCGTTCCATTATGACCGCCGGGTGATTCTGGAGGCCATGACCCGCGAAAAGCCCCGCGAGGTGGAGGTGGGCATCCTGGGCAACGATGACCCCCAGGCCAGTGTGGTGGGAGAGCTCTCTTTTGACAGCGACTTCTACGACTACCAGACCAAGTACACCGATGGCCTCGCCCAGATGCACATCCCTGCCCGCATTCCCGAAGAGGTGCAGCGCCAGATCCAGGAATGCGCCCTCAAAGCCTTCAAGGCACTGGATTGTGCAGGTCTGGCCCGCGTTGATTTCTTCTACCTGCCTGAAAGTGGAGAACTGTACCTCAACGAACTGAACACCATGCCCGGATTCACCCGCACCAGCATGTACCCCAAGCTCTGGGAGGCCAGTGGCGTTGGGTACAGCGAACTGGTCACCCGCCTGGTCGAACTTGCCCTTGAGGAGCGCTGATGCCTCCCGTGGCCCGTTTTGTGCTCGGGTTTGCCCTGTGTGCAGGCGTTGGACTGGGTTTGTTGTGGTTGTTTCAGGTGGTCAATCCTGAGCCATGTCGGTTCCGGACCGTCAGTTACCTGCTGGTTCCTCTGGTGCTCGGGCCCCTCAGCATTGGGCTGGCCACCAACCGCCGCATGATTGAAAATGGCTGGGGTCCTTTCAACATCGGCATGATTGCTGCCTCATTGTTTCCAGTTCTGTGGAAGGCCATGGTCAGCATTGCTGCCCTCAATGGCCTCTGTGGCAAGGGAGCCATGTAACGCTGCGGCAAACTGTCTGATCTTTTGAAAACCATCTGCATGTCGCAGGTGGTTTTTTTGTGGTCGGCAAGAAATCACCTGACACCCTCAGGAAGACCCCAATGGCTGGATGAGAAGAAAGAATTATAATACGAAAGGTCTTGCTTCAAGCACCACTCTCATCACATCATCTGCCCGTCAAACGTATTACGCTGTAAAGCAAGCCACAACAGGGCACCTTTTTGAACCCCCACCACAAACCTGCCCGATGTCTCCTGTCTCACCTGACCGGAGCCGCATGTCGCAGGAGGATTCTCTCCATGAACAGTTTTGCATTTCTCGCATACCCCAGAGATGTCGCCCAGGACCTTGGCCGATTTGCACACTTTCCTTCACTGAAACGCTTTCCAGAAGCCGTCTATGAATACGCCCTCCGCAAAACTTCTGCTGGACCTGCAGTGATTGGACAACTCACCAGTGCCCAGCATGACCTGCAAGGCCATGTGATTTCCCTCCCCCTCACCCCCCACCAGCTCAGAACCCTGCCTGTGCAGTTGATCCGCGAACGGGTTCAGGAAGCCATTCATTGTGCCCGGGACCTGGGGGCCACTGTCATCGGCCTCGGAGCCCTGACTTCCGAACGTCCAGAAGTGGGACATGCACTCAGAAGGAACCGGGACATCAGCATCACTGGAGGTGGGGCTTACCGGACAGCCACTGTGGTGCTGGAAATCGAACGCCTGCTCAAACACCTGCCGAAGAACCCCACAGTCACCCTCATCGGTTCAGATGAAGTGCGGCTTGCCATGCTGTCGCCGGTTCTGGAAAACATCCACGGCATCCATGGGCTCCATGTGACCCCCCACCCTGAACCTGCCCGGCTGAGGGAAGCGGACCTGCTGGTGCTGCTTGGAGACCTGCCTGGTGTGCAGATCCGCAGCGAACACCTCCGGTACAACGCCATCGTGCTGAATGCCGCAAGGAGCAAAGTGCTGGAGCCAAGGGTTCTCCGGGAGCGAAGTGATGTCATCCTCACCGACTTCAGCACCTTCAATCCCACCATTCGGCTACAGGGCGGTCCCATCCACACCCACACCCTGTGCCCATCCCTGACCGAGACCATCTTGCTGGCTCAGGAGGGCCACCAGGGGCACTTTGCACTGGATGTGCCCACCCAGCAACAACTTGAATACATCTTGCTGCTGCTGAAAAAGCACCCTCACCAGCAGTTCGAATTTGTCTCTGCCCAGCACCGCCCTGCCCGCTCAACCCAGGTTCAGAGACCCAACCTCTGGATTTGAGCGTTGTGGCCTTTGCTCACCAGGAGGTGTCAGGCCTCCTTTTGCTTTGGGCAACCTCTAGAGGTAATGCAATTTCCAGTCTCGCACGCCATGCTGGTCTGCCAGAAGGGCCAGCATTTTCCCGGTAACACGGGCATTCGGAAGCAGTGTCCCTCCAGCGGCCTCCACCTGGGCCTGGAAATCCACAAGAGGATGTTTGCCATCTGGAATCAGGGTGGAGACCACCTGGCCCTCTTTCACTTCATACAGACCTGCATAGACGTTCCCTCTGCGGGCATCCAGGGTGACCCCCACCCGACCCTCATGGGCGGCGGCCATGGCCATCAGGGTACTGACCCCCAGGACTTCGGCGTTCCAGGCTCTGGCGAGCCCCAGCGCATAACTGGCAGCGACCCGCACTCCGGTATACGAACCGGGACCCACCCCCACCACCAGACGGGATGCCCTGAAAGGCAAACCTGCATGAGAAAACAGCTGCTCTGTTTCCAGAGCAATGCGCTGTGCATGCAGACGCTCCAGGCGCTCACAGTAGGAAAAAGTGCCCTGCGGAGTGACAAGGGCGAGGCTCAGATCCGGGGTCGCAGTATCAAGGGCTAAAGTCAGCACGGTATCACTTTACTGCAGTTCTGCAGGCATCAGGCCTTCTGAAGGGTAGGTCTTTTGACGTTTCATCCTGCAAGGAACATGGGATAACCTCTGGTATGGATTTCATCTGCATCAACCGACGTGGCGATGTATTTGTAGAGTTTTATCGTGTTCCCGAAAGTGAAGTTTCAGTTTTTCAGCCTTTGACCCACGCCCTGGTGGTGGGAAAATCTGCAGAGGGTTTCCTGTTGATGTTCAACATCTGGAAGCAGAAATGGGAGGTTCCAGGGGGTTATATTGATCCTGGAGAGACTCCCAGACAGGCTGCAGGGCGTGAACTGCTGGAGGAAACCTCCCAGCAGGCTGAATTGCATTTTGCTGGCATCATGAAATTTCAACTGCAGCCCGATGGTCGCATCGAACATGGAGCGCTTTTTCTGGCAGACATCCAGCAGTTGAAACCCTTTACACCCAACGAAGAGGCATCAAAAATCCACTTCTGGGATCGACTGGAAGACATTGGCGATGTGGACGAGATCGACCAGAAATTGCTTGACTTCTATACACTGTAGACCATGCTTGCAAAGAATGAACTTGGGCAGCAATTGAAAGACTTTTAGTGGATTCCAGAAGACCAGCTCTTCTCATATGTGCCTTTGACCCATGCGCTGGTGGTTTTGAAGCACAAAGGCAAAATCATGCTGGTGTTTGACCGATACAAGAAAAAACTCCAGTTCCCTGGTGGTTTGATTGAGGCTGGAGAAACGGCTCGCGAAGCTGCGGCCCGGGAACTCCTGGAAGAGACCAACCAGACCGCCGACCTGCTTTTCCTGGGCATCATGCACTGGGACCTGCAGGGCACCAGGGTATTGCACCAGACTGGAGAAGTTTATGGTGCATTGTTTTTTGCAGAGAAAGAGCACCTGGATGTTTTTCTGGAAAACGATGAAGTCAGTGCATGCCAGATGGTTGCCGTTCCAGAAGAACTGGGCCGTCTGGACCCCTTGATTGCAGGTGTGTTGCGGGCAGTATCGGACAGACTGTGAACCCAGAATTCAGGCCAGTGGATCTTTTGCGCTACGGGCAGAAGATCCACTGGCCCCTGAAAGAAATCAATCCAGATCCTGCTTGAACATGGCCCGTTCTTTGAGCATGTTCATGACCGAGGTGACAAGCACCACCAGCAGAGGTCCGGCAACAGCAGCACCCACAATGAGATAAATTGCATCCATGTTTGAAGAATAACGCTGGCAGCTTAAATGATGCTGTAGCGGTCTTGGGGAAATCATTACAAAGATGATGTAGAATGATATGCTCCACATTTTTCCTGGATCACTGGTACGGGTTTTTCCTGAGACCAGAGGCTGCTTTTCTCCCTGACCGGAAGTGATCTCTGTGCTTGCCCTGCTCCACTTGAGGCACAGAACAGTGGCATGCCCAGAGGTATGCTCTGAAAGAGATTCGGGAGGTGCCCATGAAAAAATGGATTCTGCTGCTTTTTGCGTTGACAGGGTGGGCTTCTGCCCAGACCCTCGAAGGGTTCAAGACCCCCTCTGGAAACATCTACTGCCTGTACTACAACAATGAGCTGCGATGTGACCTGCTTTCCACCACAACACCAAAACCCCCTAGACCCAGGGACTGTGAGCTGGACTGGGGAAACGCATTTGCCATGACCGTAAGGGGCAGGGCATACCGCATCTGCCATGCTGACAGTGCCATGGACCCCAGTTATTCTGTGCTGCAATACGGCAAGACCTGGAAAAAGGGAGGATACACCTGCATCTCACTGACCTCAGGCCTGAACTGTACCAACAAGGACAAACATGGCTGGCTGCTCTCAAAAAGCAGGCAGGTGATTTTTTAGCCGTCAGCCATCAGCGTTCAGCAAAAGATGTCTTGATGCTTTCGCAGCAGGACGCCGCAGGGTTTGCACTGTGTCAGCGGGTTTGACCTCGGCTTTCTGGGCTGAAGTGAAAGCGAAGTTGAGTTGTTGTGCTGAATGCTGAAAGCTGACGGCTCTAAGCCACCCACCTGATGTACAGCACAGGGCTTTTTGCTATACTCTAAAACGCCTTGATGGGGAGGAGTACCCGAGAGGTGGCGCTCAACAGAGAGACCCCGGAAGCTGAGAAGGGGTTGGGAGGCCACTCGGGGAAGGTCGCCCCGGAGCCTGCAGCAGAACGTGCCTGCGCCCAGCAGCACCAGTAGACCTGCACGGGTCAGCCCGAAACAGCTGTTCAAGTGCCCTGTGTTCACGGGGAATTGCGGTGGTACCGCGGGAATGTGCGATCAACACGTCTCGTCCGCTTATCGGATGAGGCGTTTTTTGTGGTTTGAACGCATTTCATATTTTGGAGGTCAACATGGAGTTGCCTGCTGCCTGGCAAGAGAAAACGCATTTTGAGATGGTGCTCTCGTGGGTGTCTTCAACCCATCAACCCCGTCCAAAATCAAAGGGCCTGTTGCAAGCTCTGGGGCTTGATGAAGACACGGAAGTGCTGCAGGATCTTGACCTTGACGGAGCCAGAGGGCGTGAAGTGTCTGCTGGCTGGTATCACCACTTCAAAGTCAATCGAATGATGGACAATTATCCTTCGAGAGATGCTGCTCTGGAGGCCGCGTTCCGCCTGATCAAATCCTGGTCCATGAATGAGACGCCTTTTCTGTCCCTTCCACTGGAAGCACCTTTGTGGCTTTCGAAAGGGGAGCGCCGGAAGTTGATTGAGCATCTGAGAAATCACCTCCAGGAAAAAGAGATGGAAGAACCTGCCTGGGAGGCCCTCGCGCCCATCAATGCAGAGTATGGGCTCCATGTGGGTGTCTACCAGATCACTTTTGCAGAGGAATTCACCACCACCTTTGCTGACGCCAGCAATCCCATCCGCAGCCTGG
This sequence comes from Deinococcus cellulosilyticus NBRC 106333 = KACC 11606, assembly GCF_007990775.1. NCBI lineage: Bacteria > Thermotogati > Deinococcota > Deinococci > Deinococcales > Deinococcaceae > Deinococcus > Deinococcus cellulosilyticus. Next base: position 35,650 of record NZ_BJXB01000014.1, read on the forward strand.
AAGGAAAACAGGTGGAACTGTACCGGGTCCTGAAGGTGGTGGAGCAGCCTGAACCACAGGATTGGAAAGAGGTGGTCACGGGCGTTTTGCGACTTGAAGGAACGGACATCTGGATCGAGCAAACACGGGTTCTGGCAGATCCCAAAGTCAAAGTCACAGGGATTCCCTTTGAAGAAGCCACCTGGACTGCAGGAGATTACCACTACAGCCTGAGCAAGTTGCGCTCAGAGGCGGAGGAAATAGCATGAAAGAACTGTCCAAGTCTTACGATCCCAGGGCCATTGAGCCGAGATGGGTCAGCAAATGGGGCGACGAGCCCTTCCGGGCCGATGCCACCAGTGGCAAACCCCCCTTCACCATCGTCATTCCTCCGCCAAACGTCACCGGGAACCTGCACCTGGGTCACGCACTGGACAACACCCTGATTGACACCCTGATCCGCTACAAGCGCATGGCGGGGTTTGAAGCCCTGTTCCTGCCCGGAACAGACCACGCGGGGATTTCCACCCAGTGGGTGGTCACCAAGCAACTGGCCGCGGAAGGGATCAACCGGTTTGATCTGGGCCGCGAGAAATTCCTGGAGAAAGTCTGGGAATGGAAGCGTCAATCTGGTGGCCAGATCGTCAACCAGCTGAAAACCCTCGGGGTGTCCTGTGACTGGACCCGCGAGCGTTTCACCATGGATGAAGGGCTGTCCAGAGCCGTGCGCCAGCAGTTCATTCAGCTCTTCCACGAAGGGCTGGCTTACCGGGGTGAGCGCATTGTCAACTGGGACCCGGTGGGGCAGACCACCCTCTCTGATCTGGAAGTGAAACGCGAGGTCAAGAAAGGGAAGATGTACACGCTGTCCTACAAACTGGAAGACAGCACCCTGAAAGAAAGCAACGGCGAGGCTGGAGAAATCCGCATCGCCACCGTGCGACCTGAGACCATCTTTGCGGATCAGGCCGTTGCCGTTCACCCTGAAGACGAGCGCTTTCAGCACCTGATCGGCAAGAAGGCCCGCATTCCCCTCACGGACCGTTACATCCCCATCATTGCAGATGAGGCTGTGGAGCGGGAGTTCGGGGTGGGTGCCCTGAAAATCACCCCGGCCCATGACCCCACCGACTTCGAGATCGGGGAGCGCCATGGCCTCGCCCGTCCCAGTGTCATCGACTGGAATGGCAACCTCACCAGTGACCTCGTGCCTGAGGCTTACCGGGGCATGGAGCGTTTCGCTGCCCGCAAGGCCGTGGTCAGAGACCTCACCGAGAATGGTGACCTGATCGAGGAGAAAGACCACGAAACCGCCCTGGGCATTGCCGAGCGCACGGGTGTGGCTGTGGAGCCCATGATCAGCAAACAGTGGTTTGTGCGAATGGAAAGCATGGCCCAATCTGTGCTGCAAGGGATTGATCAAGGCGAGATCACCCTTTACCCGGAGCGTTACACCAAGGTCAACAAAGACTGGCTGGAAAACATCCGCGACTGGTGCATCTCCAGACAGCTGTGGTGGGGCCACCAGATTCCCGTCTGGTACGACGAGCAGGGCAACACCTACGTGCCTTCTCTGGAAAATCCAGATCTGGACTGTGATCAGGACCCCCAGTATGCCCATCTGAATCTCAGGCGCGATCCAGACGTGTTCGACACCTGGTTCAGCAGCAACCTCTGGCCCTTCTCCACCCTGGGCTGGCCCGACACTGCCGATGAGGACTTCCAGAAGTTCTACCCCACCCAGGTCCTGGTGACGGGTTACGACATCCTGTTCTTCTGGGTGGCCCGCATGCAGATGGCCGGGTACAAGTTCACTGGAAAAGCCCCTTTCAGCAAGGTGCTGCTGCACGGTCTGTACCTGGACTCCAAGGGCCAGAAGATGTCCAAGTCCAAAGGGAACGGCATTGATCCCCTGGAACTCTTCAGCAAGTACGGGGTGGATGCCTGCCGCTTTGCCTTCTCCTACCTTGCCACGGGTGGACAGGACATCAAACACGATGACCGCCGTTTCGAGCAGGGCAAGGTGTTCGCCAACAAACTCTGGAACGCTTCACGTTTCGTGATGATGAACCTGGACAATCCTGAGATCCAGAACACCGACACGGGCCTCACCCTGGCGGACCGCTGGATTCTCTCCCGTTACAACGAGACGGTCAGGGAAGTGACCCAGGCCCTTGATGAGATGGACATTGCTGCAGCCATCCGGGCGGCCTACAGCTTCACCTGGGATGAATTCTGTGACTGGTACATCGAGGCCTCCAAACCCTCTCTGAGAAACGGCAACCGCCAGACCCAGGAAACCATCAAATTCGTGCTGGAAGGCATCCTGAAGCTGCTTCACCCCTTCATGCCTTTCATCACTTCCGAGATTTACGAGGCCCTGGACCACAAACGCCAGATTGCCGTGCACTCCTGGCCCAAGCATGATCCAGCCCGTTTCGATGCAGAGGCCACCCAGGCCTTCGACTACCTGCGCAGTGCCGTGTCCAGTGCCCGCAGCCTGAAAAACGAACTGGGTCTGGCTCCCCAGGACAAACTGAAAGTCAGCATCACCGGAGAAGGTCTGGGCACCATCAAGGACAATGCCTACGTGGTGGAAGCCATCGCCCGCGTCGAACTGGTGGAGGAGATCTCAGGGAAAGTCCTCAGCCAGATTGCGCCCGGCGTGACCGTGAATGCTCCGCTGGAAGGCACCGTGGAAATCGGTGAGTGGATTGTTCGCCAGAAGAAACGCCTGCAGGAAACCGAAAAGCAGATCAAGCAGGCCCAGGGCAAACTGAACAATGCTGGTTTTGTGGCCAACGCCCCTCAGGAAGTGATTGAGGAAGAGCGCCGCCGTGTGGCAGAGTTCTCTGCACAGAGGGACCGTCTGACGGACGTGATTCGGCAGTTCGAGTAAAGCCTGTACCTTCCCAAACAGATTTCCCCCGAAAACTCCAGCACACTGGTCTGAGACTTTTGTGCTGGAGATCTTTTATGCCTGATGATCACGATGATGAAACCCTGCTTGCCACTTTTGACCTGAAACAACGGGGCTGGACCGCCTCCATGATTCAGAAACTGCTCCCTCAACACGATGACACCCGTGAGAACCGACTGAATAAAAAATATGGTCGGGTGAAACTGTACCGGGAATCCCGTGTGCAGGATGCCGAGTCCACGGGAGCCTACGCCGAACTGCTGGACAAAGCCATTGAGGCCAGTGAACGTGCTGAAAAAGCGCGCCAGACCCGGGCCAGAAAACGTGAAAGGCAGATCAGGGAATTTCTGGAGGATTTTGATCCGGTGATTGTTCCGATCAGCCAGACCGAGCAAGAAGCCCTCAGTGCGTCCATGACCCGCAGGCTCAAGCAACTCTGGGAAACCCACGAGATGATTCTGAGTCAGCAGCTCAGTCGCATGCAGGTGCTGGGCAAAATGACCCGTGAGGAACGCAAAAAAGTCACAGCAGCCCTGAAAGAGCGGTATCTGGAAGCTTTGCAGGAAGCCTACCCTGATCTGAAAGTCCCTGAGGCTGAGCCTGCCAGTGAAGATGAAGACTGGTGATGTGGCTCAGGGCGTAGCACGCTACGCCCCTACATTGATGGCTCTGTTCCTTCTGCGCTCGGCCCTCGGCTCTGGGCTCTCGGCCTTCTGCTGTCACCTTTTCCCCCTCATCCCAATCCGTTACTGTAATAAAGACTGTCATGAACATCTGCCCTGTATGCGGTACCCCCAATGATCCCCATGCGGTGAATTGCATCAGCTGTGGAGCGCAGCTTGAAAGCCCTCTGCCTCGAATTGAAAAGTATGACCTGCACCGCATTCTGGGCAGTGGGGGGTTTGGGATCACCCATCTGGCGACCGACCTGAACACCGGGCGCAAGGGGGTGCTCAAGGAGTTTTTTCCTTCGGGTTCCACCCGAAAAAGGGATGGATCTGTTGAGCTTCCTCAGGGCTATGACCTGGATGAGGTTCTTCAGGAAGCCCGTGTGCTGGCCCGATTCAAGCATGAGTCGATCAACATGTGTTACACCGCCGAGCGTCTGAATGGCACAGCGTACCTGTTTCTGGAGTTTGTGGAAGGGAAGGACCTCACTTCGGTGTACCATTCGGGCATCCTGACCCCGGGCCTGATCAAAAGCATTCTGCTGGATTTGCTGCACGCTCTGGATTATGTGCACAGCCAGGGGTTTTTGCACCTGGATTTGAAACCCGAGAACATCCTGCTCTCGGATGGCCGTCCGGTGCTGATTGATTTTGGTTCTGCAGTGCTGCACGGTTCCCAGAGCTCCAGAATCGTGACCCACGGGTATTCTGCACCAGAGCAGTACAGCAAGGGCCTGACCCTGGGAAGCCACACAGATTTTTATGCGCTGGGAGGGGTGGTCTTTTACTTGCTGACCGGGAGGGTTCCCCCTTCATCGGTGGTGCGGATGGGGGGTGAGGATCAGGACAGTGAGGAATTGGTGCGCCAGTTGCCGCAGGACACCCCGGAAGAACTCAGGCAGGTGGTGCGCAGGTGCATGGACCTGTCCATTCCAAAGCGTCCGGCCACCGCCCCTGAACTGCTCAGCATTTTCGGGGTGCAGAGCAAACTGAAACCTGCCTCCCGACCTTCTTCTGAAGTGCAGAGCAAGGAGGATGAGGGTTTCAGGCTGGCCCTCAAAGCAGAGGAGCAGCAGGAGTTCAAGGAGGCCGCAAGACGCTATGAGATGGGTGCCCGCAAAGGCCATCTGGGGTCGGCTTACCGTCTGGGTTTGCTGCACCATTATGGCAAAGGGGTCGCTCAGGATTTCTACGAGGAATTCCACTGGATGGGGGAGGCTGCACATGGGGGGCATCCCCAGGCGCAATTCCAGATGGGCTGGCTGTGTTATTACGGTTGCGGCACGTTCAGGAGCATCAAACAGTCCGTGGCGTGGTTCAGCAAGGCTGCAGATCAGGGACACCTTGAGGCCCTCACATGGCTGGGAAAACTGCACTGGATGGGGCGTGGCGTCCCGAAAGATGAAGACCAGGGGTTCAGGCTCATCAAGCAGGCAGCCCTGAAGGAGCATGCAGAGGCCGAATTTCAGATGGGCATGGCGTACCTCAGTGGGGTGTCGGTGAGCCGTCATCCTTCCAGAGCCCTGTACTGGTTTGAGCGTGCGGCAGACCATGGACACCTTGAGGCCCTGTACCAGATGGGCAAGATGTACCGCTCTGGAGAGGCCGGGGTCACCGACCTGATCCGCTCACGGGAGTTTTTCCTGCGGGCTTTTGTGGCAGGTTTTGCAGACGCAGAGAAGGAATTGTAGAGTCAGAACCTGGTTTTGTGATTGACGCTTTCAGGGTCCTGGCACAGAAGTCTGATTGAAATGCCGATTTTAGATCATTTCTGTAAAATTTTTCTGTAAAGCCTGACAAATCTGGTTTGGAAAAGATTCCATGCAGGCCGCAGAAAACGGTGGATGCTGTTTCGAATGTCAAAAGTTGTGCCAACAAAGTCATGGATTTGTGTCTTGGAAACGATATCATGTGAATCAGCACACTGTTGGAACGTTCCATAAGATGTTTCAAAGTTGTTACAGTGTCAGAAGAGGCTGGTGCTTGATGAGCAAACACACCATTCAGGATGTCGCACGGCGCGCCCGCGTTGGCGTGGGTACGGTCAGTCGTGTGCTGAACAACCACCCATCCGTCCGCAAAAGCACCCGGGATAAAGTTCTGGCGGCCATTGAAGATTTAGGATATGCCCCCAATCCCCATGCAAGACGTATTGCCGGAGGACGCTCATACACGGTCAGTGTGATGCTGCCGATGGTCAGCGTGGAATTTTATGTGCGTCTGGTCAATGCCATTGAAGAGTGCCTGGATGAAAACCGTTTTGACATGGCGATCTTTCCTCTGCTGGGTCGGGCACGCATCGAGCGTTACCTCAACAGCAACCGCATCGCCTACCAGGCCGATGGAATCATCATGTGCACCTACGACCTCGGGAAACTCTTCCCGGATGGTGCCCTGCCCACCGAACATCCAGTGGTGCTGGTGGACAACGAATCCGACCATTATGATTCGGTTTTCCTGGACAACTATTACGGTGGATATCTGGTCGGTGAATACGCTGGCCGTCTGGGGCTCCCGGCCTACTCCATGACCCTCGAAGACGACCCTGAGGGCGTTTTTGTGTCTCAGGTCTTTGTGGACCGCAAGCGTGGCTTTGATGATGGCATTGCTTCCAGCAATGTGCGTTTTGTGCGGGACTACCCCTGCGGACTGCACCACCAGGGTGGGGTTCAGGCGGCCCAGCAACTGCTGGATGAAGCGGTTTTCCCCTGCACGGTTTTTGCTGCGGCAGATGTGCTGGCAGGGTCTCTGATGGAGGAGGCCGGGCGCAGAGGTCTGGTGGTCGGGCGTGACATCAAGGTGATTGGCTTCGATGATCAGCCCTGGTCCCAGGACATGAAACTGACCACCGTGCACCAGCCCATCGAAGTGATGGGACGCCGGGCTGCCGAGATGCTCCTTGAAAGGCTCTCGGGGTACGAAGGTCCCCCCAGAAAGGCCCGTTTCACCCCGCACCTCGTGGAACGTGACTCCACGCTGGGCGAAGTGTTACCCGCCAAGTACGTGGCAATCGCAGAAAGATAGTGAGATACAGCTAAACAAGACTGTATCAAAAGTGTTTTCAAGGCCCCTCGGGATGGTGTAAACTCGACACTGAAGCGGGGACACACGTCCCTGGCTGTACATCCCCGAGGGGCCATATGCCGTGGTTCCCCTTGTGAACAGTTTCACAGGAGCGAGAATGAAGACATTGATCCTAGGTGCAGGTTATGCGGGCCTCGCAACTGCCACCAAACTCAAGCCCACCGAGGGCTTAGACGCAACGCTCATCGAGCAGAACCCCTTCCACACCTTTGAAACCCGACTGCACGAAGCAGCGGCCCACAATACCCAGGTGACCCTGCCCATCGCGCCCCTCTTGCGCGGTACTGGCGTGGAACTGGAGCTTGCCAAGGTTCTCTCTGTGGACCTCGACAAGAAAGAAGTGCAAACCGACAAAGGCCAGACCCTCAGCTACGACACCCTGGTGATTGGTCTTGGAAGCGTGACCAACTTCTACCGCATTCCCGGCCTCGCTGAATACGCCAGCGAACTGAAGCGCCTGGAAGATGCCGAAGAGATCTACGCCTGGATCAACAAGGCCCACCTTCCCACCTACACCGGAAGCCGCAACATCGTCATCGGTGGTGCAGGTCTGACCGGGGTCGAGCTTGCCACCGAAGTGGCCCAGCGCACCGATTACCTCTCCAAGCAGCTTGGCACCGAAAAACTCACCATCTACCTGGTGGAAGCCGGTCCCAAGATCCTGCCTGTGCTCGAAGACGACCTGCGCAACAAGGCCATGAAGACCCTGCTGGATTACGACATCAAGGTCCTCACCGGTCACCGCGTGATGAAGGCCACCGAAGACACCGTGACCATCCAGGCCGAAGGCCAGGAGCCCCAGGTGATTCCTTCCGGCAAGACCATCTGGACCGGTGGAATTCAGGCCCAGGACATCGTGAAGGGTGAAAAACTCCAGCGTGGTCCCGCCAACCGCATCGTGGTGGACGCCACCCTGCGCATCCCCGAGTACCCCGAAGTCTTCGTGGTCGGCGACATGGCCCTGGGCAAAAACCAGGAAGGCAAGCCCGTGCCCACCACCGCCCAGCACGCCGGTCAACAGGGCCGCACCACAGGCCGCAACCTGATGCGTCTGGCCAGAGGCCGTGAACTCGTCGAATACGAGCCCAGCACCCTCGGTGAGTTCGTCTCCCTCGGTGGTCTGATGGCCGTGGGCTGGATGAAACTCCCCTGGAACCAGAAGCTCAAACTGTCCGGTGGTCTCGCCCACATGATGAAGAAAGCCAGTGAGTGGCGCTGGCGCGAGAGCATCTCTTAAGATCCCTCTGAAACCGGAACCGCTGCCCTGTGCAGCGGTTTTTGCATTTGGGAGCACAAAGTTGTCCCTCAGGTGCATCCCTTTCTACTTTTTCTTTTCAAGCGCCCTCTTAGACTGAGACCATGAAATGGGTCTGGGTGGGATTTCTGATGATGGGCACGGCACTCGCAGCACCAGAGCAGGTTTTTTTACCAGGTGTACGCCACGAGTACCAGCGGCTCAACAACTGTGGTCCGGTCACGGTGGGGATGGCCCTCAGTTATTACGGCAGCGACCTCAACCAGTACCAGATCGCTCCGGTGATCAAACCCAACAAAGCAGACAAGAACGTCTCACCCGATGAACTGAAGGCCTTCGCTCAGAAGCAGGGTTTCAAAGTTCACATGGGTGTGGCCGGAAACACAGGGACCCTTAAAACCCTGCTGTCTGCAGGTTTTCCAGTGATGATTGAAACCTGGATGGAGCTCCCTGAAGAAGGGGGAATGGGACATTACCGTCTGGTGCTCGGTTATGACGATGCTGTGGGGGTTTTCAAGGCTTACGACTCTTATCTGGGCACAAAAGTCACCCAGAATTACACCCGTTTTGACCGGGACTGGCAGGTCTTCAACCGCACCTATCTGGTGATGTACCCCGAAAACAAAGCCAGTGAAGTGGAAGCCCTTCTGGGACCTCGCATGCATGGAGGCTGGGTGCTGAAAAAAGCCTTGCAGGTTGCCCAGGCCGAAACCCGTGAAAATCCCAGAAATGCTTACGCATGGTTCAACCTGGGCAGCACCCTGACCCGTCTGAACAGCCCAAAAGCTGCCGTCAAAGCCTTTGATCAGGCCAGACAGCTGGGTCTGCCCTGGCGCATGTTCTGGTATCAGTTTGATGCTTTCGAGGCCTACTTCAGGGCAGGACGGTATTCAGATGTGGTCAAACTGACCAGCGATGTGCTCAGGAACGCCCCGGACCATGAAGAAGCCTACTACTGGCGCGGACGTTCCCGGTACCAGTTGAAACAGCCCACCCAGGCCAGGGCAGACCTGCAGAAAGCCCTGCAGTACCGTCCAGCATTCAGGGAGGCCAGGGACATTCTGAACGTCTGGCAGGCCAGAGGGTGAAGCGGTCAGCGGTCAGCCATCAGTGAAAATGGGCTTCAGCAACATCTGTGACAGGAAGGTTTCAGGGACTGTTGTGGGTTCTGGGCGAAGACCAGAGCCATTGAGAAAGAAAAGTCTCTGGCAACAAAGGTGCTGTGCTCAACTTGTTCTTTGCTGAAAGCTGACTGCTGATCTCTGACCGCTTCCGTGCTAGACTTCAGCAAATCCTTTTCTTGGAGACAACATGCGTGTACTGATCACAGGTTTAAATGGCACCCTCGCCCCAGTTGTGGCCAGGGTTCTTGAACAGCAGGGAGCAGAGATTCTCGCCTGGGACCGCCAGAATGTGGACCCTGAGAACATTGAAGCTTCTGCTGGATATTTGGAAGCGCTTCAACCTGAAGCCATTGTGCATCTTGCCATGGGCAGTGAACACTGGGCCGGACGGCTTGCAACTTTTGCCGCCCAGCAGCAGATTCCCTTCGTTTTCACCAGCACAGTCATGGTTTTTGATGATGATCCAGACGGACCCCATCACCCGGCCGATCCCAGAACCGAGAAAGATGGCTACGGCACGTACAAGGTGCGCTGTGAGGATGCCATTCTTGCAGCAAACAGAAACGCCATCATTGCCCGAATTGGCTGGCAGATTGACCCCTCAGGAGAGGGAAACAACATGCTGGCCCACCTCGACCAGTGGCAGGAAAGAGACGGCAAAATCGAGGCCAGCACCCTCTGGAAACCTGCATGCTCTTTCATGGAGGACACTGCAGAAAGCCTGTGGAACCTGCTGCAGGCCCGACAGGGAGGCATTTACCATCTGGACGCCAACGCCAGAGATGGCTGGACCTTCGCTCAGGTGGTGACGGCCCTGCAAAAGAAATTTGACCGCAACTGGGAAGTGGTGCCTGTGGAAGGCTACAAACACGACCAGAGGCTGGCCGGACACGAAAATTTGATCCGGCCCCTTTCAGACCGGATCGGAATGGGCTGACACACTGTTGCCACCGGATGACTGGTGGACCCGAGGGGGTTCGAACCCCCGACCTCACGGATGCGAACCGTGCGCTCTCCCGGGCTGAGCTACAGGCCCCTGTGGTCTGAATGTAGCACTGCTCTGGGAGAGGGGCAAGGGATGTTTTTCCTTTTTTGCCGAGGGCAAGTCAGAAAAGCTTTTGCATCAGCACAGGGTTGACATTCTGCTTAAGCTCAAGCACTTTGGGCTCTTTGCTCTCGGCTTTCGGCCCTCGGCATAGACAGAGCCTTTGTTTTCACCTGCAGATCGTATAGGATGAATGCACCACAAATGATGTCCAAAATTGGGCTAGGCGTATTGGGCGGCATCCCTCTGCGTACCTGAGCCAAAAGGGTTATACTTGCCTGCAATATGAGTGACGCGTTCCAATACAAGTTTGGCAAAGAAGGCATCACCTACGACGACGTCCTGCTCGTTCCCAGGTACTCCGAAGTACTTCCCAATCAGGTGAGTGTCAAGAGCAAGCTCACCAAAAACATCACCCTCAACATTCCTCTGATCAGTGCTGCAATGGACACCGTGACCGAGGCCCAGATGGCTGTGGCCATGGCCCGTGAAGGTGGCATTGGCGTGATCCACAAGAACATGCCCATTCAGGCGCAGGCCGAGATGGTCCGCAAGGTCAAGCGCTCCGAGGCCGGCATGATCACCGACCCCATCACTCTGCCCATCACGGCAACCGTGGGCGATGCAGAGAAACTGATGGGCGAATACCGCATCTCTGGTGTGCCCATTGTGGAAGACGATGGCAAACTGATCGGGATCATCACCAACCGCGACATGCGTTTTGTGACCGACTACAGCCTCTCTGTCTCCGATGTGATGACCAAGGAGAACCTCGTGACCGTTCCGGTGGGCACCACCCTGGAGCAGGCCGAGCAGATCTTCAAGCAGCACCGCATTGAGAAACTGCTGGTGGTGGATGAGAACTTCAAACTGACGGGCCTGATCACCATCAAGGACATCATGAAGAAGATCAAGTACCCCAACGCAGCCAAGGACAAATATGGCCGTCTGCTGGTGGCTGCAGCCATCGGGGTCAGCCCGGATGTCGAGGAGCGTGCCGCTGCCCTGGTGGCCGCCGGAGCAGATGTGCTGGTGCTGGACAGTGCCCACGGGCACTCCAGGGGGATCATTGATGTTCTGAAGATGATCAAGAGCCGCTTCCAGGTGGATGTGATTGCCGGCAACGTCGCCACTGCAGAAGGCACCCTGGACCTGATCAAGGCTGGGGCAGACGGCGTGAAAGTCGGGATTGGCCCTGGAAGCATCTGCACCACCCGCGTGGTGACTGGTGTGGGGGTTCCCCAGGTCAGTGCCGTCTTTGAGGCCGCTCAGGCTGCAGAGCCCCATGGTGTGCCGATCATTGCAGACGGTGGGATCAAGCAGACCGGGGACGTGCCCAAGGCCATTGTGGCCGGAGCCAGTGTGGTGATGATGGGCAGCATGCTCGCAGGCACCGACGAAGCTCCCGGCGAATTGATCCTCCGTGAAGGCCGCCGCTTCAAGACCTACCGAGGCATGGGCAGCGAAGGGGCCATGAACAAGGGCTCCAGCGACCGCTACTTTCAGACCGGAACCAAGAAATTCGTTCCCGAAGGCATCGAAGGCATTGTGGCCTACAAAGGCTCTGCCGGAGAGGTCATCTATCAGGTTGTTGGCGGTCTGCGTGCGGCCATGGGTTACTGTGGCTCCAAAGACATCGAAACCCTGCGCAAGGAGGCCCAGTTTGTGCGCATCACCATGGCAGGCCTGATCGAGTCTCACCCCCACGATGTGACCATCACCAAAGAGTCTCCCAACTACAGCAGGTAAAACCATACACCAACAAAGCCAGGGAAGTCCCCTGGCTTTTTTCATTGCAGATCGAGAGGGAGAAAATGCAGGGGAATTCCTGCTGATTCTGGGGTTCTTTCGAGGGCCACTGCAGCCTGCCATCCCAGCAGACGCTCCCTTTGCAGGAGCCAGGTCATGGCCTGAATCAGCTGTGCAGGGCAGGGAGGACACAGGCCCACCCGGGTGCGGACATCTCTCATGAAGTGCGCCACCGCATGGTCAAAGCCATGCAGGGTCTCCCTGAAATCCTCCTCCAGTTGCAACACATCCATCTTGTGGTCCTGGCACGCCCACAAGATGGCCCGGGGCAGGTCAAAACGCACATGGGCGACCAACTGCGGATAAAACAGGTACATCACCTGAATAAAGGAAGGTCTGGAGGTTCTGAACTGCTGGCACCTGTGAAACGCCCATTGCCAGTGCGCTTCTGGATGCTTCAGGTTGTGCTGGTACAGCTGAAAAAAATACCTCTGTACGGTGAGGATCACCTCTGGATGCTGGTAATCTCCCCACTCCACCTTGCGCAGCACATGTTTGCTGGAATGGATGTAGGCAGACACAAACCAGTACCGGTGGTTGAGCACCCTGCCAGACGAATCCTGCAACACCTCTCCCAGGGTTTCCAGCCTGCGGATGATTTCGCGGGATTGCGAGAAGGCTGCCGAGTTGCCCTTTTCATCTACAGAACGCGGTGGAACGTTCAGCTGCATGATCCAGTGTAGACCTCAGAATGCAACAGAATTCTTTCCTGGCAGCGCATTGAAAACACAGACGACTTGTGGCAAGGTGACCCATCTTCTTTTTCCCCGGGGCGTCCCGGGTTATGACTTACACCATGAGTCAGCTTTTTACCCCCATCACTTTTCAGGGCGTGACTTTGAGAAACCGCATTGTGGTCAGCCCCATGTGCCAGTACAGCTCAGAGAACGGGTACCCCACCGACTGGCATCTGGTGCACCTGGGTTCTTTTGCCAGAGGTGGCGCAGGTCTGGTCATCCTTGAAGCCACTGCTGTGACACCAGAAGGCCGCATCAGCCCACAGGACATGGGCATCTGGGAAGACGGTCAGGCAGAGGCCCTGGGCAAGATCGTGCACTTCATCAAAGGTCAGGGATCTGTGGCGGGCATTCAACTGGCCCACGCAGGCAGGAAAGCCAGCACGCGGGTGCCCTGGGACCAGAGCCGGGAAGTCCTTACCCCTGCAGAAGGAGGCTGGGAAGTGGTTGGACCCAGCGCAATTCCCTTTACAGAGGGATGGCTGGTGCCCCATGCCCTGACCTTTGAAGAAATTCAGACCCTCAAGGAGCACTGGGTGGCTGCAGCCCTCAGAGCAGTCAAAGCAGGTTTTGAGGTGCTGGAGATTCACGCTGCCCACGGCTACCTCCTGCATGAGTTCCTGTCCCCCCTCAGCAACCACCGGACAGATGAGTACGGTGGAAGCCTGGAGAACCGCAGCAGGTTGCTGCTGGAAATCACCCGTTCCATCAAGGCTGCCATTCCTGCCTCGCTCTCCCTGTGGGTGCGCATCAGTGCCACCGACTGGACCGAGGGTGGATGGAGCATTGAGGAAAGTGTAGAACTGTCAAAAGCCCTCAAAGAAGCTGGAGTCGATCTGATTGATGTGTCCACTGGAGGCAATGTGCCCAGAGCGCAGATTCCTGTCGGCCCTGGATATCAGGTTCGTTTTGCCGAGAGGATCAAGCAGAAAGCAGGCATCGCCACAGGTGCGGTGGGCCTGATCACCGAGCCCCATCAGGCAGAACAGATTGTCGCCACCGGACAGGCCGACGTGGCCTTGCTGGCCCGTGCCTTCCTCAGGGACCCGCACTGGCCCCAGGCAGCAGCGAAAGTGCTCGGGGTCAAAACCGATGTTCCAAAACAGTATGGACGGGCCTGGCTGTGAGGGACTGAAGTGTGAAGGCAGCACATGTGACAGAAATGGTGTACACCGCGAGAAAAATGGTGCACCAGTGCACATGTGCTGCACACTTTCTGAACCGGGTACAAGCGTATACTTGAGGTATGTTGAAGCACCTGCGTGAACCCATCAATGCCATCACCCACTGGATCGGGGCTGGCAAAGCCATCGTCCTGACCGTGCTGTTGTGCATCTTCGCCTACAAGGGAGGGGTTCACTGGTGGCCATTTCTGATCTTCGGGGTCAGCATGTTCCTGCTGTACCTTGCCAGTGCCTCCTACCACACTTTTCATGTCAAAGAACGGGTTCTGTTGTGGCTCCGCAAACTGGATCACAGTGCCATCTTTCTGCTGATTGCAGGCAGTTACACCCCCATTGCCATGCTGGCCCTGGATGGTCCCTGGCGACTGTGGACCATGGTCGTGGTGTGGGGGGTGGCCCTGGCTGGAGTCATCCTGAAACTGGTCACCATGAAACTGCCCCGCTGGATTTCCACCATTTTGTATCTTGCCATGGGCTGGATGAGCGTGATCCTGATGCCCCAGCTTTTGAACCAGTTCTCCTGGCCGCCACTGGTCTGGATGTGCATCGGAGGGGTCTTTTACTCCATTGGAGCCATCATCTATGCCACCAAGAAACTGAACCCCATTCCGGGCGTGTTTGGCTTCCATGAAATCTGGCACCTGTTTGTGCTGGGTGGGACGGCAAGCCACGCCGTCACAATGTTTTATCTGACTTCACGGGTGGCTTAGATCCCCCTGCTCATCACTGACGCTCTGAGCTGTCCCCCTTGACGAAGGGGGATTGGAGTGCGTCTGGGATGTACTCCAGCTGAAAAAAATCACCAACCTCCCTTTGTTAAGGGAGGACCGTCGAGCGACAGCGAGAAGCGGAGGGATCTGACCCTCCGCACCCTCAAACCACCAATGACACGTCAGAATCTATTGTTGCGTCAGCGCAGCATAGGCCTGCAGCTTCAGCAAAGCCTCACCCGAGTCCAGCACTTCATAAGCACGCTGGATGCCTTTCTCGATGCTTTCCTGTTGACCTGAGATGTACAGGGCGATGCCTGCGTTCAGGGCGACAATGTCCCGCTGGGCCTGGGTGCCTTTGCCGCCCAGGACCGCTTTTGTGATCTCAGCGTTGTGCTGGGCATCTCCACCCTGGATGTCCTGTTTGGCCACACAGCGGATGCCTACACTTTCGGGTTCGATGGTGTATTCACTGATTTCACCATCTTTGAGTTCAGCGACCTGATTGGGACCGCAGGTGGTGAACTCGTCCAGCCCATCCCCGTAAACCACGATGCCGCGTTTCAGGCCAAGTTTCTGCAGCACCTGTGCAAAGACAGGCACCAGATGAGGGCTGGACACCCCGACCACCTGATGGGTGGGGGTGGCAGGGTTGGTCAGCGGACCGAGCAGATTGAAAACCGTCCTGACGCCAAGTTCAGCACGCACCGGAGCAGCAAAACGCATGGCAGGATGGTAACTGCGAGCAAAGAGGAAGCCCACCCCCACAGTGTTGATGGCTTTCTCGATGGTTTCTGGTGTAGCGTTCAGGTTCACACCGCAGGCTTCTAAAAGGTCTGCACTGCCGGATTTGCTGCTGGCTGCACGGTTGCCGTGTTTTGCCACGGTCACCCCTGCAGTGGACACCACAAAAATGGTGGTGGTGGAAATGTTGAAGGGATTCTCGCTGTCCCCTCCCGTTCCCACGATGTCCATCACCAGGGGGGCTTTCACCTTCACTGGAATGGCAAATTCACGCATGGTGGAGGCAAAGCCTGCAATCTCCTGAGGGGCCTCTCCCCGCACACGCAGGGCAGCCAGGGCAGCAGAAAGCCGAACCGGGCTCACCTGATCACTCATCACCTGCCGCATGAACTCAGCGGCTTCATCGAAAGACAGCACCTGACCGGACAACAGTTTATGAAGCATCGAAGACCTCAATTGATTTTAGGGGCCTGGGGCCAGGAGAAAAGGGCTCAGGGCTAGACGGTGGGGGAGAGGAACATCTGTTGGCACCCAGATTTCAGTTGACACCAACCTCCCCTCGTTAGGGGAGGAAAGCGCAGCGAGGTAGGGTCAATACGGATCATCCAGAAAATTCTTCAGCATCTGATGCCCATGCTCACTGGCAATGGACTCCGGGTGGAACTGCACCCCATGCATGGGGTACTGTTTGTGGCGCAGGGCCATCAGGGTTTTGCTGCCGTCCACTTCGGTGGTCCAGGCAGTGGCTTCTAGCACTTCGGGCAGGTCTTCAACCACCAGAGAGTGGTAGCGGGTCACCTGAATGTCTTCGGGGATGCCAGCGAACACACCTTTTTCATTGTGCTGGATGCGGGACATTTTGCCGTGCATGATGTGTTTTGCCCGCATCACGTTGCCACCAAAAGCCTGTCCCATGCTCTGGTGACCCAGGCACACGCCCAGAATGGGGATCTGGGGGGCGTATTTCTCGATCACGGGGATGCTCAGGCCTGCTTCGCTGGGGGTGCAGGGACCGGGGGAGATGATGATGCGGTCGGGCTGCAGTTTGTCGATGTCTTCGATCTCGAACTGGTCGTTCCTCCACACTTCGGCCTCAATGCCAAACTCCCCGAGGTACTGCACGATGTTGTAGGTGAAACTGTCGTAATTGTCGATGACCAGAACCTTCATCATTACACCTCTACCTTGTAGTTCAGGGCCAGATCGGCACCGTTTTTGCCACGAATGCCCCAGTTCACTTTCGGGGTTTCGATGAGGATCACTTCCACATTCTGACGGGTCACGCCAACCTGTTCCAGCTGGGTGAAAAGCTGCTCGATCAGGGCACGTTTGGTGCTCTCGGTGCGACCTTCAAACATGTGGATCTCGATGTCGAGGTACTTCTCGCTGCGGTCCTCGGGGTGAATGAAGTATCCCTCTTCTAAAGGCAGGAAGCGGTGAAACTTCTTGTCCAGAGGGTACTGCAGGGCCACCACCACAGCTTTGTGGATGGCTTCAGACAGGACTTCTTTGCTGGAATCCAGAAAAGCTTTGTGTCCGTAAATCTTGATGTTTGCCATGGCTTACAGCCCCTTTTCTGCCATTTCCACGGCCCGTTTCAGGGCGGCAGATTTGCTCATGGTTTCATTGAACTCGAACTCGGGGTCGGAGTCTGCCACCACGCCACCTCCGGCCTGGATGTAGACCTTGTTGTTGGCAATCACGGCGGTCCTGAGGGTCAGGGCCATGTCCATGCTGCCGTTCATGGCGATGTACCCGAAAGAGCCACCGTAAGGGCCACGGCGCACAGGCTCCACCTCTTCGATGATTTCCATGGCGCGGATTTTGGGTGCGCCAGAGAGGGTGCCCATCGGGAGGGTGGAGGCCAGGGCATGCAGGGGGGTTTTGCCCTCTGCGAGTTGAGCCTCAACGGTGGAAACAATATGCATCACGTGGCTGTACCGCTCGACCCGGAAGGCGTCTTTCACTTTCACAGAGCCGTATTTTGCCACCCGTCCGAGGTCGTTGCGTCCCAGATCCACCAGCATCAGGTGCTCGGCCCGTTCTTTCTCATCGGCCAGGAGTTCTTGTTCCAGGGCCACATCTTCTTCAGGAGTCAGGCCACGTTTGCGGGTGCCAGCAATGGGCATGGTGGCGATGGTCTTCCCATCGCTCTTGCAGAGGCTTTCAGGGCTGGAAGCCACCAGGGTCACGTTGGGGAACTGGATGTACCCGAGATAAGGGCTGGGGTTCACGGAGCGCAGGGCACGGTAGATCGCAAAGGGATGGGTGGTCAGTTTTGCAGAGAAGCGCTGGGAGGGCACCACCTGGAAGGCATCTCCGGCATGGATGTATTCCACGCACTTGCTGACGGCCTCCATGTAACCCTCTTTGGTGAAGTTGCTTTCCCACTCGGCACGCTCTGCAGCAGGTTCACTGCCGGGAACAGAAGTGAGGGGTGCGCGGAGCTTCTTCACCAGATCATCCAGCACCCCCTCTGCTTCTTTTTCGTTGTCTCGCACCGTCACCACAAACAGGCGGTGTTTGACGTGATCGAAAACCACCACAGCGTCAGGAATCATGAATTCGACATCGGGCAGGTTCAGTTCGTCGGGGTTGGTTTCCGGGAGTTTCTCGTACAGGCGGATCACGTCGTAAGAGGCGTAACCCACTGCCCCCCCCACAAAAGCAGGAAGACCATTCGGGACCTGGACTTCAGGGTGAATGGTCTTCTCGTAAAGCAGGGTGAGGGGGTCCTGTACAAACAGTGTCTCATTCCCGAAGGCCCCCTCCAGCGTCACGTTGTGACCTCTGGCAATGAATTTCCCTTGCGCTCCCACCCCCAGAAAGGAATAACGGGCACTGCGCTCTCCACCTTCGACACTCTCTAAAAGGAAACTGTGGGTGCTGC
Source organism: Deinococcus cellulosilyticus NBRC 106333 = KACC 11606 (assembly GCF_007990775.1). Taxonomy (NCBI): domain Bacteria; kingdom Thermotogati; phylum Deinococcota; class Deinococci; order Deinococcales; family Deinococcaceae; genus Deinococcus; species Deinococcus cellulosilyticus. The sequence continues at coordinate 53,799 of NZ_BJXB01000014.1, forward strand.
CGGAGGCAACTTTCAGATAAGCACTGACGGGTGTTTCAAGATCGGCGTGGATTTCCCGGTAATACACTTGCATCTGCTTCCTCCGTGGCCCTTTGCTGTGGCCGGTCTGTGGTCATTCAAACGAAACCCCCGAGGTCTGATTCCTCGGGGGCAAGAGCAAAAGCCTGACGTCCTCCCGAGTTCAGGGAGTCCACCACCAGTTGGCTTTTGCGTTACGGCTTAGCATCTTAGGATCAAGGGTACTCGACACCTCTGGTTTTTCGCAAGGGTTGTATAGGGGTAAGCAAAGATGCGGACAGGTGGACCGGGTTCAGGGGCTTTTGCAGTGTTGCCCATGACCCCTGAACAGTAGAATGGCCCTATGCCAAAGAACTGGGTGTCTGCGAAAGAAATCTTCGCCAGGGTGTTCGAGCCGAATTTGCGCATCATCGATGTGCGTTCCAGCCTGATGGATCATGGTTACGGAGCGCAAAAGTACGCGGAGGGCCACCTGCCCAACGCGACCCGTCTGGACCTCGAAACCGACCTTTCTGGACCCAAAGCTGAGCATGGAGGACGTCATCCTTATCCCTCTGCAGCACAGATCAAAGAGGTTTTTGAGCGTGCTGGAGTCAGCGATCACACCCGCGTGGTGGCCTATGATGATGCAGGTGGCATGTTTGCTGCACGGGTCTGGTGGCTCCTGAAATACATCGGGCATGAGGACGTCTGCCTGCTTGATGGTGGGATTCAGGCGTGGCTGGAGGCAGGGTTTTCTCTGGAGACTGCTGCCAGAAACTTTCCCGGAGGCCAGCTCACCGTGCGTGAGAAACCCGAATTGCTGGCCAGTGTGGAAGAGGTGCGCACCGTCAAAGGCAGAAACGATGTGTTGCTGATTGATGCCAGAGCCCCTGAGCGTTACAGGGGAGATGTGGAACCCATTGACCGCATTCCCGGTCACATCCCCGGAGCCATCAACCGTCCCTTTGGCCAGAACCTGGAAAACGGCAAGTTCAAGGACCTGGAATCGCTGAAAACCCAGTACCAGGACCTCGCCGGACAGCAGGAAAAAATCCTGTATTGTGGCTCTGGGGTGTCTGCGGCCCACAATGCTCTGGTTTTCCATGAACTGGGCATCCCCCACAGGCTCTATGCAGGGTCGTACTCAGACTGGGTGAGTTACCCGGAGCACGAAGTGGAAACAGGAGAACAGGCAGCAGAGCCGGTCTGAGCCAGATTTGAGAGCCAGAAGGCTTCAGCCAGAGCGTTTTTGTCTTCTGTTTTCTGCTGGTAATGCCGCTTACCCTTGGTCACACAAAAAAGATGCTTGAATTGACTCTGGAGGCCTTATGCATGTCATTGTCATTGGTGCAGGTCTGGCAGGATTGACCGCTGCACGCATATTGAAACGGGCGGGAAAGCAAGTCACGGTTCTGGAGAAATCAGACCATGTGGGTGGACGGGTCTGCACGTCCCATCATCAGGGCTTCACCATTGATCACGGGTTTCAGGTGCTGTTCACCGGATATCCAGCAGTGAAACGCAACCTGAATCTGGAAGCACTGGATTTACGCATTCTGGAGCCTGGAGCGGTGATCCGTTCTGAAACGCAGGTCAGCACGGTGGGCGATCCCCTGCGCCTGCCTGGCGATGCCCTGAAAAGCTTGCAGAGTCCGCACCTGAGTTTGAAAGACAAGGCCCTTGTGGGAAAGTTGAGCCTGGAGATCGGACAGGGGGAACCCAGTCGGTTTTTCAGAGAACCTGAGACCTCCACCCTGGTCTTTTTGCAGGAGCAGGGATTCAGTGAGGGGGCCATTGAGTCCTTCTTCAAACCCTTTTTTGGCGGCATCTTCCTCAAAAGGGACCTGAGCACGTCCAGCAGGCTTTTCAGGTATTACTACCGCATGATGCTGACCGGTGAGGTTGCCATTCCCAGAGAAGGCATGCAGGCCATTCCCCAGCAACTGGCGAAAGGACTGAACATCCAGTTCGGGACGAACGTGACAGCCCTGGAATCTTCGGGCCACAACGTCCGGGTGTACACCATGGAGGGATCACTCGAGGCCGATCAGGTGGTGGTGGCCACCGATCCGCCAGAGTTGCGTCGCCTGCTGGGTGTGAAGACCCCTCAAGGGCATGTGGGCAGTTCTTACGTGTATTTTGCCAGTGACGCCCTGCTGGACCAGAGCCGGAAACTCATTCTGGCTTCCGATGAGGGCCTGATCAACAATGCCATGTGGCTCAGCAATGTGGGGCCTTTTGCGCCTTCTGGAAAACACCTCCTGAGCGTGTCTGTGCTCCGTGCAAATTTTGACAATGACAACCTGCTGATGGCCAGTGTGCTTCAGGAACTTGAACACTGGTATGGTGCCCAGGCAGGAGAACTGCAACTCCTGAAGATCATCCACATTCCGTATGGTCAATTTGTTCAAAATGTGGGTTTCATGGACCACCTGACCCCGATCAAAGCCCCTCTGGAAAGGGTCTGGATTGCTTCAGAGGCCACCCGAATCAGCAGCATTCAGGGGGCCATGGAAAGTGGGGAGCAGGCGGCGGCGGCCATACTGGGAGACGTGCAGACCCTGTCCCGACCTCTGGGAGGATAGAACCAGTTTTCAAATTGGTATTGCTTTGAGGCATCCCAGAGCAGGATGCCTTTTTTCATTCAAATTTTGAATTTTGGTTGTGTTGCAGAAAAAACATCTGGTTGAACCCATGTTGTGTTTACCGGTAAACAAAATCTAGACAGGTAAAAATTGGTCTGAAAGTGGTCGGGTATATTTCTAACAAGTTCATCCCAAAAATGGTTTCTTTCCAGCATGCCTGAAAGCATGTCAGGAGGTGTTTGACTGTGAAGAGAATTGCTCTGCTCACGGGCTTGCTCACCCTTGGTGCAGTCACCCTGGTTTCCTGTTCCAGAGATGTCCTTGTTGACCCTGCTCAGGTGACTCAGCAGGCAGCCATTCTGTCCGCGACCTTCACGACCAGCAGTGCCTGGGACGGTGGCTTTAACGGAGTCATCACGCTGAAGAACACCGGGGACACCGCAGTCAGCACCTGGAGCCTGAACTTCAAATTCAACGGCAACGCAGGCCTCTCGGGAACCCCCTGGGGTGCCGGTGGGAATGCCGTCAAGAACGCAGACGGTTCTTACACCATCACCCCCAACACCTGGGGGGGCGGAAACATTCCAGCAGGGGGCAGTGTCACCGTTTCATACGGGGGAACAGGCGTGTTCAGTGGGGTGACCGCCTGCACCATCAGTGGAGCAAGTTGCTCTGGAACACCAGGGGACACCACTGCTCCCACAGTTTCTGCGACGGTGGCCCCTGCGACTTTGACTGCAGCTGGGACGGCCAAAGTGACAGCGACGGCCAGTGACAACGTGGGGGTGACGAAAGTGGAGTTCTTCCGCAATGGAACGCTGGTTTCCACGGACACCACAGCACCTTATGAGTACAGCCAGAGCTTCACTTCGAGCAGCCAGAATGGGACGTATGCTTTTACGGCCAAGGCGTTTGACGCTGCGGGGAACAACAAAACCTCTACAGCCACCAACTTAACAGTGAACATTCCTGGCACAGGAGACACCATTGCCCCCACAGTCAGTGTGACCGCCAGTCCCACCAATCTCACCGCTCCCGGAAACATCAACCTGAGTGCAACTGCCAGCGATAACGTAGGGGTGAGCAAGGTAGAATTCTACCGGGGCACCACCCTGATTGCCACGGACACCACTGCACCTTACACCCATGCGGACTCCTTCAGCAGCAGTGCCCAGAACAGCAGCTACAGCTACACCGCGAAAGCGTTTGATGCTGCTGGCAACAACAAGACCAGCACTGCAGTGACTGCCACCGTCAACATCCCGACCACCAGCTTTCCCCGTCCCACCGGGAAAACCATTGTGGCTTACTTTGCCAACTGGACCCGCAACAGTGGGTACACCGTCAACTCCCTGCCTGCAGACAAGGTGGATGTCATCAACTACAGCTTTGCCAAGATCGTGGGTGGCAAGTGCGCCTCCACCGACATCAATGCAGACTATGGTGGAACAGGTCCCACGGTGGGCGGCGGCTTCAATGACATCAAACTGCTGAAAGCCCGCAATCCCAGCATCAAGGCTGTGATCTCCATTGGCGGATGGAGCTGGTATGGCACGGGCCTCAATCCCAATCAGGAATTTGCGAAAGTGGCTGCCACGGACGCTTCACGCCAGACCTTCGTGAAGTCCTGCATTGACCAGTTTGTCAAAGGCATCATGCCGGGATACAACACCTACGAGGGGGTCTTTGATGGCATCGACATCGACTGGGAATTCCCTGGAGAGTGCGGGGGTGAACCCACGTACTGCCCGGCCACCCTCACGCAGGCCCAGACTGAGCGGGCCAACTGGCTGAAACTGCTGCAGGAATTCCGCAGACAGCTGGATGCCTACAAGCCTGGACTCCTGCTCACTGTGGCCGTGAACTCCCACCCACGCATTGTGCAGACCTACAAAGACGAAGGGCTGATCCCAGGGCTGAATCAGGTCCTGAACTGGATCAACGTGATGACCTACGACTACAGTGGCACCTGGAGCAGCATCACGGGCCACAACACCCCCCTGGACCAGAACCCCAGAGATCCCAATGCTGCCCAGAACTTCACCATCAAATCTGGATTGACCGCCTGGAACAATGCAGGGATTCCCAGAAACCACCTGATTCCCGGATTTGCCTTTTATGGACGTGGCTGGGCCAACGTTTCTGCGGGACCCAACAGCGATGGCCTGTTCAACCCGGCCAGTGGAGGTGCTTCGGGTGGTGAAGAAGTGGGGAGTGCCAGTTACAGGACCCTGGTGAATCTGGTGATCAACAACCCCGCATTCACCAAATACTACGACACCTACGCCCAGGCTCCTTACGCCTATGATCCAGTGAACCGCATCTTCTGGTCTTACGACAACGCCCAGTCCATTGGAGCCAAAGCCACCTACACCAAACAAAACGGTTATGGCGGAGCCATGTTCTGGATGTCCGGACAGGACGACAGCCAGAACACCTTACTCAATGCCCTGGCCAGCAAGATCCATTGATGGATTGCCCCGGTGTCCTTCACCTTTGATGGTGAGGGACACTTTTTTATCGCAATCAACTTCATGGAATCTCACGAGTGACTCCATTACCCTGAAGGCATGAACAGATTGTGGATGGGATTTTTCATTGTTTTGGCCCTCGTGGGCTGCAAAAGGGCAGAAGAAACCCAGAATGGGCAGAATGGCAGCCAGACTGCAAATCAGGGTGGAAATGTGAATCCAGTGCCTCCAAGCTCAGATGTCCAGAAGCTCTCAGGACCCGCAAAAGTGGCAGGCACTTTTCTGAAAGCTTTGCAAGACGGTCAGCTTGCCACGGCCGTGGACCAGATGAGCCAGTGGAACACCTCCCAGAACGCCATTTACAGTGCCCTGCTGGACAACAATGTTCTTGCAGAAGCCCTGTACGGCAAGTTGCAGTTCACGGTGGGCAACACCCAGATGCAGGGAAACACGGCTGTGGTGAATCTCAAGCTCTCCAACGTGCATCTGGCCAAGGGACTTGCCTCCAAGTGGACCTCTGCAGTTGCCCAGAACATCGGGGATGTGATTGCGGGCAGGACCTCCCCTGAGCAGGTGCTGCAGGAGATTGTGACAGATGCCAGCAAGGACACAAAGCTGGAGCGTTTTGACTACACTGGCAAACTCAACCTGAAAAAAGAAGGGAACACCTGGAAGGTTCAGCCGGACAGTGACCTCCTCAACACCATCACTGCCGACCTGTTGAAACCCATTCAGACTTTCCTGGGGCAGTTCTCACCCAAAAACCCTTGAGGGGGCGCTCCTCAGGGTGTTAGATTTGGGTGTCATGTTACAGGAACTCGCCCAGAAGCAGGCCCGCCTGCTTGCCAGTTATTGCATCAACGCCCAGCCTGGAGAAAGCATCCTCATTCAGGGGAGCACGGTTGGACTCCCGGTTCTGGAAGCCCTCCACAAAGAAATCCTCCTCAGAGGGGCACGCCCCATCCTCAAACTGGAATTTCCCTACCAGACCGCTGAATTTGTGAACCTTGCCAGTGATGAGGTGCTGGCCTCCCTGGCTCCGGGTGTCATGGAAGAGATTCATGGCATTGCAGGGTCCATCCGGGTGGAAACCCCCATGGCTCCAAAACAAGGTGCACGTCCTGAGCGCATGCAGCGCTGGAGCCAGACCCTGCATCCCATGGCCGAGGTGCGCAGGCAGCGCAAATGGTGCCTCACCCAGTACCCCACCGAATACGCTGCCGAAGCCGCAGGCATGGGCTTCGAGGATTATCAGCGTTTCGTGATGCAGGCCATGTTCCTGGATCACGATGATCCCGTTGCAAAGTGGGGAGAGGTCCGTGAGAGACAGGCCCGGCTGATTGAACGACTTGCTCAGGCCAGTGAGATCCGCATTCTCAGCGAAAACACCGACCTGATTCTGAACGTAAAAGGCCGCACCTGGGCCAACAGCGACGGCAAACGCAACATGCCCTCAGGCGAGGTCTTCACTGGACCCATCGAGACCAGTGCCAGTGGCCATATCTTCTATGACCTTCCGACCCTCTATCAGGGCAGGGAGGTGCAGGGCATTCATCTGACCTTCAAAGATGGACAGGTTGTTGATGCTCACGCTGAAGTTGGAAATGACGTGCTGCAGGCTGCCCTGAACACCGATCAGGGTGCACGTTACCTCGGAGAGATCGGCATCGGAACCAACTACGGGATTCAGGTTCCCAGCAAAAACATCCTCTTCGACGAAAAAATTGGCGGAACTGTTCACCTTGCCGTGGGCAGCAGCTACCCCGAAACTGGAGGCCTCAACAAGAGCACCATCCACTGGGACATGATCTGTGACCTGCGCACTGGCGGAGAGATTCTGCTGGATGGAGAGGTTTTTCAGCGGGATGGGGTGTTTGTCTAAGGTTTTTCCTCAGCAATCTCAAACACCATTTCCAAAGAATGAGAACCCTGGATGCATTCCAGGGTTCTCTGCATTTTGAATCGCGCTTAAAGGTCGGTTTTCAGGGTGCTGGCGACTTTGAAGCGCACTTTTTTCCCAGCGGGAATGGTGATGCGCTCGTTGGTGCCGGGACGCACGCCCTGACGCTCGGCGGTCTGGGTCACGCTGAAGGTGCCCAGTCCGGGGAGGCCGACGCTTTTGCCGGTTCTGAGGGCTTCAACAACACTGTCCAGCAGGGCGCTGATTGCTTCCCCTGCTTGTTTCTTGTTGAGGTTGGTCTTGGAAGCCACCAAATCAACGAGCTGGGTCTTAGCAATTTTTTCTGCCATGTCGACTCCTAAGAAACTGAATTTTTTGAGCTTTGTGGTTGGCTCCATTGGAATATAGCACATTTTTGCCGTTGGGTACATCAATTTCGGGCCCGAATGAAGGTGTAAAATCGACGTTTTTCCTCACAAGGCATCAAAAGCCAGTTGGCTCCAGCTCTCGAGTGCGTCGTATAAATCGCGAATCTGATGTCTGGGACGCATTTCTCCTTGCAGCTTCTCGGTTTCCCGCACCAGGGGCGCGTTTTTGGATTGTGCCAGGTACAGGAGGCCCACATGCACCCTGGAGACCGGGGTGTCATCCATCAGAATCAGGCCGAGAAGTTTCATGGAGGTGATTTGAGCCTCAATTTCCTCTTCAATCTCCCTCTCCAGACCTGCCTGAATGGGATCATCGGCTTCATCAATGGGGTTGATGTGGCCGCCCACCCCCAGCGTGTACTTCAGGTGAAGCCTCTGGTCTCCGCCTGCTTTCGTGCGGTGCATGACCAGGTACTCCCCCGCATGCTCGGTGATGACATAAGGAATCACCTGACGGTGGGTCTCATCCTGCTCGGCCTCAGGTCTGGGCAGAAAGGTGCCACGGGTGGAGAGAATCTCGTACAACTCAGGCGTTACAGGTTGCAATTGTGGGCTGGGTTTGGGCAAAAGGGCAGTGGGGACAGCGTAAACGTATTCCATCTCTGGGTATTTTAGCCGAGGGCCAAGGGCCGAGAGCCGAGGGCAGGTCAGGAAGGCAATGGCTTTTGCTCTGGGCTTTTGAAAATCGCCATTGCATTCTTTGTAAGGAGCATTTGCAGAACAGCAATCTGTCTTCCTGACTTGACACCATCAAACCAGAGCCATACCTTACTCTCGGCTCGGCTCGGCTCGGCTCGGCTCGGCTCGGCTCTCGGCCTCAAGGCAGCTTGATCACCCTCGCCGTCCCCTCCAGTGCATCAAACGTCCACAATTTCCCAATCATGGGCGTCCCAAGCCCTGTGATGACCTTGATGGCTTCCAGGGCCATCATGCTGCCTGCCACACCCAGCATGGGGCCAATCACGCCAATGGTGTCGCAGTTGTCCTGTGCGGGTGGAGGTTCGGGGAAGATGCGCCTGAGGGAGCGTTCTGCATTGAAGACGCTGAGCATGGCTTCATAACTCTGGGCAGCGGCCCACACCCAGGTTTTCCCCAGGTTCACGCAAGTGTCGTTGATCAGGTAACGGGTAGGGAAGTTGTCGGCACAGTCGAGCACCAGATCGAAGCTGGAGATGACCTCTTCAGCATTCTCTGGGGTGAGTTTCTGCAGGATTTCCGTCTGCACCCTGGGATTAAGCTGCTGGATCTGACTGGCGGCAATCCTGGCTTTGGGGGCATCCACATCTGCAGACCTGTACAGCACCTGCCTCTGCAGATTGCTGATGCTGACCACATCAAAGTCACAGATCCCCACCTTGCCGATTCCTGCTCCGGCCAGATAGGTCAGGGCAGGGGTGCCAAGCCCACCTGCGCCCACAAAAATCACAGAAGCACTTTTCAGACGCTCCTGATGCTCCTGGGTGAAGCCATCAAGCAGCAACTGGCGGCTGTAACGCTGGATTTCGGGACGGGTCAGCATGCTGATCCATGATAAATGAAACCCTGCCTCGGGAGCAGCAGGGATGCACAATTGTCCAGTTCAGTTGATGCTGCAGGACTCCACACCTGTGCTGGCTTCTTCCGAAGCGTTGCCATACTGTGGTCTCTTTTCAAGCTGCACCTCTTCCCAGTTGAGGTCCCGGTAGGCTTTGAGCGTAAAGGCAATCTGGGCATCAAAACCCCCTGGGCTGCGGGAATAGATCAGGGGGTGAACTGTCAGGGACCAGCCTTCCAGAGGTCCAGGATCGGTGAGGGCCTGTCTTTGTTCTTCGTTTTCCACAAAGAAGATCACCATTCCACCCCGAGTCCCAATGAAGTGGTCGTGGTACAGGGCCATGCCGCGTTTCGGGTCTTCGACGTACAGGTTGACTTTTTCATTTGCTTCACGGGCAGAGACGCCTGCAGGTGCGAGGGCATAAACCATGAAGCATCTGGGTTGCTGAATGTGTGGAACAGGAATCGGATTCATTTTGCTCCTTGGAGAATGTTGATTTGGGTTTATTCTTGCATCTTGCGGGCGTACACCTGCAACACGATGAAGACAGCCAGACCCTCGGTGACCAGGAACCCCAGCAGAACCCACTTGCGCAGTTCAGGCTGCTCCTGCAGGCCAAACCACAGGGCCACAGAGCCTGCAATGAGGCTGAAAACGAAAGCCAGTTGCAAAATTCGGTGGGTCTGTGCTCTGTTTTGCATGCTTTATTGTATGCCCTTCAAACTTCGCTGCTGGTGCGCAGGGCCTCTGCGGGACTGACCCTTGCGGCTCTGCGCGCAGGCAGGAAGGCAGCCAGAATGCCCACCACTGGACTGGCGATGATGGCAACCCCAAAGAGCTGTACCGGGTACACAGGATTCACCCGGTATCCGGTGAGGGTGTTGGCAGAGGCGGTGATCACCTGACTGAGGGCCAGTCCACCCAGAACCCCAAGCAGGGTGCCCATCACCACCACCACGATGCCCTCGGTGAAGACACTGCGCATCAATTCTCCGCGCCTGAGGCCCAGTGCCCGCAGCACGGCCATTTCATGCATGCGCTCAGAGAGGTTCATCCCGAGGGTGTTGGCAACCCCCAGGGCAGCAATGATGACCGCCAGCACCAGCAGGCTGTTGGTGCTGCCAAAAAAGCGACTGGTGGTGTCCAGAATGGCTTTCTTGTATTCCTCGTTGTACTGGATGTCCAGGTAGAGGTCCTCAAAGTCCTTTTTCAACTGTTCTCCAAACGCTCTGGGATTTCCGTTTTTCAGGGAGAGGATGTAGAGCTCTGGTGACCCTCCGCCAAAGAGTTTGAGGTCGCGGGTGGACGCAATGAAGGTTTCTCCTGCACTGGTGTAATCCACCACCACGCCCAGCACCCGAAAGTCGGTCCAGCCCTCTGTGGTTCGCAGCTTGACGGTGTCTCCAGCTTTCACGTTGTAACGGTCTGCTATGGTTCCCGAGGCGTAGACTGCGCGACCCCGGTAAAACTCCTGAATGGTGGTTTCCAGAGAGCCCTCGATGAACTGCAGTTTTCCTGCTCCAATGGCTGGATCATAACGCTCAGGGTCGGTCAGGACGATGCTGGCATTGCGGGGGCGCTCGCCTGGGGGTTCATAGCGTGCAATTCGGACACCCACAGCACTGATCTCATCCAGCTCAGGGTATTTTGTCTTCAGCTGGTCTCTGAAATCTGCAGGAAACGGTGTGGCTGCAGCCACGAACATGTCCCCGATGATGGTGGTTTCCACCCAGTCCTCGATGCTCTGGTTGATGCCGGAAACCATTCCTCCGACCCCTACAGTGAGCCCGATTCCCAGAGCAACGGCTCCAATGGCAACCCCGTTTCTTGCCCTGGACCTGAGAACGGCTCCCAGACCCAGGCGGGCAGGAACCCCGAAAAGGCCTGTCAGCAGAGGCTCAAAGAGCCTGCGGGCAGGCCCCAGGAGGGCCGGGGAAACCAGGGCAATGCCCACGAAGGTCAGGGCCATGGAGACACTGGCCCCTGTCAAAGCCCACGCTCTGGGGTAGTGCAGCACAGAGAGCAGAAGTCCGACGGCAAGCACCAGAGCCCCGATCAGGAAGGGAAAGCCTTTCCCGGCATCCACTGAACCTCTGGCTGCAATCAGGGGGGCAACGCTGGACGCAGCCCGGGCTGGACCTGATGCTGCAGCAAAGGTGGTCACCGTGCCCACCCCACTGGCAATCAGCACCTTGGTCCAGGGCAACTCCAGTGTGGTGAAGGGAAACTCCAGCAGGTAGGCATTAAAAGCTGTGATTGCTGCTGCAATGGCAACCCCCAGCAGCACCCCCACCAGAACACCGAGCACGCTGATCACGGCTGCTTCCAGATAACTGATCTTCAAAACCTGCCCACGGGTGAAACCCAGGGTGCGCAGCAAGGCAAATTCCCGGTGACGTTCGACCACGGAGGCTGCGAAGGTGTTGTAGGCCAGAAATCCTGCCAGAGCCATCAGGGTGGCTGCAAGCACCTCCAGACCGCTTTGCACCGTCTGCACCAGACCATTGGAGACCTGCCCACGTCCTGCAGGATAAAGCACACTGAAGGTTTCTGGCAGGAGGTCCTCCAGTTTCAGGCGCACGTCTTCCGCGTTGGATCTGGGACCCAGAATCAGGCCCACATAACTCACCCTGCCCTGCAGGTAGGTGCGCTCCTGCAGGTCTTCCAGACTGGTGACCCCCACCTGCCCTGCATTCAGGCTGGAAATGCCCCCATCGGTTTTGAGCAGGCCTGTGATGGTGAGCTCAAAAGAGCCTGTGGGGGCCACAAAACTCAACTGGTCTCCAATGTTCAGCCTCTCCTGGGCTGCAAAAGACTGGCTCACCGCAATCCCGAAAGAGCCTTTCACAGGCAGCGTGCCGCTGGACAGTTTCACAGGGAGGTCTTCAGGCCTGTCTGTTTGCTGTCCACTGATCAGAAATCCACCCTGCACGCCTGGCACAATCGGACGCTGATAATCTTTTGCTTCGTTTTTCAGGACGGCATAATACTCCAGGGTGAGCAGGGTGCGCTGGACCAGAGGTTCCTGTTCCAGGCGATCCAGTACAGGTTTTGCCTCAATGACCGCCCGACCGGAAGCGCCGGGAGCCACAATCAATTCAGCCTTGCCACTGGCTGCTGTGAACACCGACTGCAAGTTGGCATTGATGTTGTCTCCGACGGTCACTGTGCCCAGCACAGCAGCGATCCCCACCGCCACACCCAGAATGGTGGCCAGTGTGCGCCAGAAGTGACGGAACAGGTTTTTCAGGGTGTAGGAGAGGAGCACAAGTCACTATATCGGTTTTGAGAGGTGCTTTTTGTAGACTGCCATGGCATCTTAAGGGTGAGCGCAAAGTCGCTGGGGGGCGGTGTCCTTGCAGAAAGCCGTCAGCCCTCAGCCATCAGCGGTCAGCAAAAGATCTGCTGGGGAGCAGGTTCTCGCACCAGAGGAAGTGGATTGCTTTGTGCCTTCTGAATGCTGTTTTCTGCTTTTGGCATCGGCCCTCGGCTCTCGGCTCTCGGCTCTCGGCCTTTTGCTTCTGTACAATGCTGTTGTGCCTGTGGTCACCTGTCTGCTTGCCTACCTGCTGGGATCTCTGAGTTTCGGAATCCTCTATTCCCTGATGCAGGGAGAGGACATTCGCAAAAAAGATGCACCCGGAGGGAGCGGAATCTACCGCCAGTATGGTCTTTTTGCAGCCATTCTGGTGTCTGCCCTGGACATTGCCAAGGGAGCACTTGCTGTCTGGATCGCCCAGACCTACACCCCCGAGGTGGCCTGGCTTGCTGCGGGTCTGGTGGTGCTCGGTCACAACTTTCCGGTCTTCTTTCGCTTTGATGGAGGAGGGGGAATCGCTCCCCTGCTGGGAGCTTTGCTGGTGCATGCTCCCCAGACTTTGCTGGTGGCTTTGCTGCTCACCGCCATTGCCATTCCCCTGTACAGGTTTGTGCTGCAGAAGCACATCAAATTCAACGTGTTGCCCGCCATTTCTGTGATGGTGTTGCCGATCCTGCTGGTCTACGCTTACCTGCAACATGCAGGTTTTCTCGCACTGGTGTCCATTGTGGTTGCGATGGCCATCAGAATTCCTTTCAGCCTGAAATCATGAAACGACTCCTCGCTGTCCTCCTGTTTGTCTTTCTTTCTCTGGTCCACGCCCAGACCTCACGCCCGCAGGCCCAGCTTTCTGGGCGAACCTTGCAGGGGGTGGTGAATGGGATCACCCAGTGGAGTGTGAATTACCCCATCGAACTGGGTGACCTCCATGAACCGATTCAGGCCGGGGACAGCATTTATTTGCCCCTCGGCAGCGTGCTGGACCGCCTGAGTGTCCAGACAGGGGTGGTGGAAAAACGCTGGTATTTCCCTGCAGAGATCAGCCAGCTGGAACGCACCGAGTCTGGCCTGCTGGTCATGGTGGACCATGGTCAGGGCATCAGGGAGAATTTCACCATCCAGAACGATAAGATTCAGGAACGTGTGGTGTATCCTCCCAGAAGGGAAGTGCTCGGAGAGCTTGAGAAGCGTGCCCGTGTGGGCCTGGGAAAAAACCCCATGAAGGAACTGTCCCTTTCGGTCACCCAGCAGCTTGAGGCCAGGGTGAAACAGGACCCACTCAACCCCTTTCTGTGGATTTTCCTGTCGCAGCAGCAACTCCTGAACCGGGACAATGCCAGTGCCCGCCAGAACCTCGGAGAGGCCATGCGTGCCGAGGTGCCCTTTTTTGTGTCTGTGCGGATGGCGGTTTTGCTGGACAGCATGGGAGCACCCGAGTATGCCGATCAGGCCCTGACCCAGGCCAAGATGAACTGGGCGGAACTGGGCCATGATCCTGCCATTCCGGTGTCTGCAGAGGCATGGCAGGCTTATGGAAATGCCCTGTGGTACTCCCGGTACCTGCTCAGGGAAGGTCGGGTGGAAAGGGCCGGGGTGTGGTTCAAATTCCTGCGTGAAATTTCCCCCCGCTTTGAGGGCTATGCCAGCACCTACGAGCAGTACGCTGGATGGCTTGAAGACCAGGGTCGCACCGGGGAAGCCATTGGATGGCGCAATGTGGAGCGGGAACTCGGGGAGAACTCCGTTTTTTCGCTGGGTGAAAATGCCCTCCTGACCATCCGAGATGTGGCCCGCTTTACTGTATTCACCCTGATTGCCTGTTACCTGATGGTGTGGCTTACCCTGCACCTGCGCTACCTGGGGCTGCAATACCAGGAACTGCAGCCTTACGGAGGGCTCCTGAGCGGGTTCAGGAACCCACTGATGCGTGTCCGGCATGTGATCTTCAGTTATGCCACCTTTTCGGAAAAGCTGGTGGTCCTGACGCTCTTCCTGCTGTGCATCATGGCTCTGGGGGTGTGGGGCTGGGCCGATCGGGCACAGCAGGCCACCCAGAATGCGGCCCTCAACATGGGCACCTACGGTGGGGTGTGGTTTTACAGCCAGCTGGACAGTGTTTCTACTGCAACCAGTCAGGAATCTTCTTTCCTGAGGGGGGTTGCCGTGCAACTCGACGGAGACCAGAACCGTGCGCTGGAACTGTACCAGCAGGCTCCAGATGTGGCTGGTGCCCTCAACAACCAGGGGGTGATGATGGAGGTGCGTGGAGACGAGAAAGCTGCCAGCAACCTCTACCGGGAAGCCCTCACCGTTGATCCCAATCTGGTGGCCGCAGCATACAACCTGCAACTGAGCCCGAGCAGTTTTGAGACCACCTTCCAGTCGATTTACCACAGCGGTCCCCGACTCGCCTTTCCCACCGAAATCGAACGCCTCAGGGCGGTCAGCCCGGACCTGGGAGCTGAAATGAACCATTTCCTGCGCAACCCCTGGACTTACCTGATGGCCCTTCCCACTGGATGGAACGTGTACGTGCAGGCCCTGTGGGTCACCTGGCTTCTGGGTTCCACCCTGCTGACGGTGCTCCTGTTCATGGTGCCCCGCCCCCGTTCCGCCCGTCAGGAGATCCGCCCCTGGATGTTCCGGGTGATCACCGTCCTGCTTCCAGGCTCAGGCCTGATCGATGAAGTGTGGGGCCTCCTGCTGCTGATTCCTTTTGTGGTGTTCTGCCTGATTCTGGGCTTTAACCATTGGGGTTACACTTTTCCGTACCTCTACCGGGACATCAACCTGAACCTGATGTTCGCTCTTCTGGCAGGGGTTTATGCGGTGAATGTGATCGCGCTGGTCTTTGAGGAATTTGCGTTCTACAGGAGAATCCGCAGGCGAAGGGATCGCAGAAAGACCGAAGTGTCATAAGTCCCAATCCACAAAAAACAGGGCTGAGACTCAAGAAAACCTCAGCTTTCTTCACATCCAGCCAGAAACGCACTTGCTACACTACTTGGGTGCGTTTTTTACTGACCCTGCTCATTCTCTTTTTCTCTGCTGCCAGTGCTGCTTTTCAACTGGGAGCCCAGCAGCTTGTGCTCACGGTGGGCGAGAAACAGGCTTTTCTCAATGGAAACCCCACAGAACTGGACCTCTCTGCCCGCATCATTGGTGGGCGGACCATGCTGCCTGTGCGCACGGTGGCCAGCAAACTCGGCCTTTCCCTGATCGGTCCAGATGAAACCACCGTCAAGATCGGGGACCTGCTGTACCGCCCCAGGGACAACACAGGAACCCTGAGGGGGAACCCTATCGATCCACAGTCCCTTACGATGGTGGATAAGGTGCTGTACATCAATGCCAGACTGCTGGCAGATGCCCTTGGGGCCAGCCTGATCTTCTCTGAAGAAGGCCGCACCCTCACCCTCACCACCAACCTGCCGCGCAACATTGATGCCGCGTTGCCCCAGGCCCGCTTCCTGACCACCAAATCCAGTTATGCCATCGGAGAGAAGGTCAATTACCTGGATTATTCCTTTGATCCAGAAGGCCTGCCCCTGGTGAGCCGGCGCTGGACCAATAAGCAGGACGCGTTTTTTGTGACAGGCCCGCAAACCATCACCCTGCAGGTCATCAATGAAAAAGGCAGGTCCTCTGCCACCTACACCCGCACCATCCAGATCACCGATGAGGTGCAGGAGAGCCCGCTTTCTTTTGCCCTGAAGAACCAGGCGCTGGGAACCACCTTCAAAGATGATGCCATCCTGACCTATCCGCTGGTGCTCTTGCAGGCCATTCCCGGTGAGGAACGCACCCTGATGTTCAGCGATTCCCCGGAAAGCGTAGACACCAGTGGCATCCTGTACCGGGATGATGTGAGTGGCAAGCTGCGAATTCTGGCGTATCACATGAATGCTTCTGCCCGCCCTGCAAGGCTTTTCATTCAGGTCAAGAACATCTCCATCAATGAAGGACAGGCCAGGGTGGAACGGCTGGGCGAGACTGCCCCCACCCGGGTGGAAACCACACTGGGGCAGGGAACGCTGCTGGATTTCTATTCTGGAGGCCAGACCAACCTGCTGCGCTTGCCCACCGGAACATGGACCACTCTGTATTCTTCACCTGTCCTGCCCCCAGGGGGTGGGGTGAATGTCATGCTGGATGCCGAATTCACCACCCGAACCCAGGTGAGCATCTTCATGCTGCAGGAGGGGGATGACCCCCAGACCCTCACCGTGCTTCGTGGAGACGGCAAACACCAGAGGGGCACTTTCCTCAGTGCAGTCCGTGAATTGCAGGCGAACATCACCACCCTCCCTGCCCGTATGGTGCTCGGGGATGAGAAAGTGGACCAGAACCTGATCGGCATTGATGCCACCACCCTGAACACTGTGGTGCTCAAAGGCAATTACGGCCTCTTGTACCGCATCAATCTGGTGGGTTTGCCCGATCATGCGGTGGGTGCCCTGGCTCCGCGCGGAGGGGTTTACAAAGGGGCCCTTCACGTGGATGAATTGCCCATTGCGCTGCCAGAGTCAGGGGTGCTGACCCGCTCCAATTACCCGATCCTCTTCAGCCGGGGTTCTGTGAAGCGTCTGGAGTTCATTCCTGCAAGTGGATCGAACCTGCCCGTGAATCTGGTGTTCTATCCGACCCGCATCACCGAACCGCTTTCTCCTGCGCCTCCGGTTGCAGCTCCGAAGAACAAAAAGTGATCAGCAGGCCCCTTTTTGGGGCCTGTTTCTGTGGAGCTTCAGAACTGAACAGGCAGTTTTCCAGCAGGGCTCTTGCCTTGAAGCGTTTCGGTGAGGGCCTGCAGGGCATTGTGCCGGAATCCGTAAGTGATCAGGGCAGGGAGGTCCAGTTGCATCACCTGATAGGGGTTCCACAGGGCCAGATGCAAGATGGGGACCCCCTGGGACTGGATCTCAGAGATGAGCTGCAGTTCCTGTTCATTGAAAAGCTCACGGGCCAGACCTCCCAGGACCACATGGTGGGCATCCTGCAAGGCAGCAAAGAGTTCAGGGAGGGCTTTGAGGGGGTCCTGCTGGGTGTAGGTCAGCAGTTTGACTTCGGAGTACACCTCCTGCAGGCGTTCTTGCAAATGTTCAGGAGAGAGGGTGTCCTCGTAGGCTCCACCCACAGAGAGTTTGTCTGGGGCCAGCAGGAGGATTCGTGTGTCTGGTGCTGGAAGTTCTTCTATGTGGTATTCGGTGAGGGCCTGTCTGGAGGCGGTCAGCATCAATTCTTCATCGGCCTGACGCGCTTCTTCAGGGTAGGGAAGAGGGGTGCAGGGAAAGCGCGCACTGAAATGGGCCAGTTTTTCTTCACTGCGGGAGAGCAGGTCTTCTGAGAGGACGCCCTCTTCAATGGCTCTGGCGATGGCCTCCACCTGTTTTTCCTGCAGCTTCAGGTCGTTTACGCACAGGATCAGGTCTGCTCCGGCATTCAGGGCCTTGATGGCAGCCTGCCCGCCTTCGTATTGCCTGCTGATGGCGTGCATGTCCATGGCATCAGTGACAATGAGGCCCGCATAACCCCAGCTGTCCCTGAGCAGGCCAGTGAGGATGTTTCTGGAAAGCGTTGCAGGATTTTCACTGTCCAGAGCAGGGAAGATGATGTGGGCGGTCATCATGGAACCCACCCCTGCCTCTGCAGCTTTCTTGAAGGGATGCAATTCGGTTTTCAGCAGTTCTTCGATGGGTTTGTTCACGGTGGGCAGGGCCAGGTGGGTGTCGATGTGGGTGTCCCCGTGTCCGGGGAAGTGTTTGACGCTCGCCATCACTCCGGCCTCTTCCAGTCCGAGTGCCCAGTTGACCCCGTGCAGGGCCACAGATTCAGGATCACTGCCGAAACTGCGGTCTCCGATCATGGGGTTGAAAGGATTGACGTTGACATCCAGGGAAGGGGCGTAGTTCCAGTTGATGCCGTAAGAACGAAGGCCTCTTCCCACTGCAGCCCCGACCTGTCTGCTGAGTTCGGGGTTGGCGGTTGCACCAAGGGCCATGGCAGAAGGGGCCTGAGGGGTGTCCAGAATGCGAATCACCGCTCCTCCTTCCTGGTCAATGGCAATCAGGGCTTCTTCGCCCAGCACTTCTCGCAGGTCTGCCATCAGGGTCCTGAGCTGTTCAGGGGACTCTACGTTGCGTCTGAACAGGCATATCCCTTTGAAACGGTATTTCTGCAGGAAAGCTCGGGTGTCTGGGTCCAGGGTGGGGCCTGGGATGTCCACGATCATGTGTTGACCGGCGCGCTGTTGGAATCGGCTCATGGGGTGATCTCCTCCATCTAGTAATACCTCAATAATACCAGTTTAGGACAGGGGCTTGAAATCTGCCGCAATTGGTATTAAATTGGTATACATCAAGCACGGCTTCGGCCACACAAACCATCTGCATTGCAACCCACATCCTGGGTGGTCGTTGTGTCGTGAGATCTTGCAGACCGCAAGAGTCAAGGGGAGGAAAGACATGCTCAAAAAAGCGTTAATGGTCAGCGCCGCACTCGGTATGGGACTCGGTTTTGCTCAGCAGAAGGTTGAAATTGAATTCTGGAGCTGGTACCTGAGCCCCAAATTCGACAACTACCTCAAAGACACCATCAAGGACTTTGAGGCCAAGAACCCCAACATCACCGTCAAATGGTTCGACAAGCAAGACACCATGGTGCAGGACCTGATTGCCTCCATCAACCTGGGCAAAGCCCCCGATGTGGTCAACCTCAACATCCCTGACACCTTCTCCGCTGCCCAGAACGGCTTCCTGACCGACATCAGCACCCTCACCCCCATGAGCGAACTGAAAGGCCAGTTCTGGGACAACCCCCTCAACAACTTCACCGTGAACGGCAAGCCTTATGGCTACCCCTGGTACGGCTGGCTGAACGAAGGCGTGATGGTCTACAACTCTGATCTGGTCAAGAAAGCCGGATACAGCGAGAAGACCCTGCCCAAGACCAACGACCAGCTGCTGGCCTTCGCCAAGCGCGTCAAGGACCGCACCGGTCAGTACGGCTGGATTCCCAACTTCATCGACGCCAGCGGTGCACCCCTGTGGCACGGCTTCTTCTACGCCGATGGCCTCCCCATCTACGACGAGAAGACCGGCAAGGCCCAGTTCACCAGCAGCAAGCACGTCGCCCTGCTGAAGAAGTACGTCGACATGTACAAAGCCGGCTACTTCCCCGAAGACATGCTGCGCAAAGAAGCCTTCCAGCTCAGCATGGAGCTGTACAACCAGGGCAAACTGGCCACCATCGTCGGTGGACCCCAGTCCCTCACCCGCATCAAAGACGCCAACAAGGACCTGTACGGCAAGACCAGGGTGGCAGAAGCCCCCCTCGGCAAGTCCGGTCGTTCCACCGGTGGTGGCATGGACCTCGTGATTCCCGCAGCTTCCAAGCACAAGAAAGAAGCCGCCATGTTCGCCGAGTTCCTCAGCAACAACGTCAACCAGATGAAATTCGCCAAGATCGTGGCCATCGTTCCCACCTCCAAAGGTGCTGAAAAAGACCCCTTCTTCAAGCAGGAGTCCAACGATCCCATCATCCAGGCCAGCGGAATGGTCGGAGCCAGCGGACGCTACATCGACCCCGGCTTCAACCCTCCCAAGAACTCCAGCGTGCTCTACAAGAACCTCGTCGACAACCTCGAAGCCGCCTTCCTCGGCAAGAAGACCCCCAAGCAGGCCCTCGACGACGCCGCAACCTTCTGGAACGCCAACGTCAACAAATAAGCTTTCGGCCGGGTGAAGTTCACCCGGACCCACCTAGAGCTGCGTGAAACAGAGGATCAAAAGCGGCAACGCTTTTGGTCCTCTTTGACCGAAACAGCAGGTGTAACATAAAAGTACACCCCCAGCAACCAGGAGAAGTCCCATGCAAAACAAAACCCGCACAGCCCTGATTGCCTACGCGTTTCTCGCACCGGCCCTGATTCTGCTGGCTGTCTTCACCTTCTACCCGGTGATTTACGGAAGTTACCTCGGGTTCACCGAGTACAAGGCTGCGCAATTTGCTGCTGGCGAGGCCCCAAGGTTCATCGGGGTGCAGAACTTCATCGCGCTTTTTCAGGACGAACTTTTCCTCAAGGGCCTGTGGAACTCCATCAAGTACATTGCCATTGTGCCTGCCCTGCAGATTGCAGCCCTGGCGATTGCCGTGGCTGTGAACCGCAAACTGCCCTTCATGGCTTTTTTCCGTGCAGCCTATTATGTTCCGGTCATCACCTCCATTGCCACGGCAGCCGTGATGTGGGACTGGATTTTTCAGAAAGAGGGAACCCTCAACTGGGTTTTGCAGGGCCTGCACATCATAAACTCAAATTCCGCTTTTGGCTGGCTCAACAATGAACACACCGCCATCTGGGCCCTGATGCTCGTCACCTTCTGGCGCGGCTTCGGCTACTACATGGTGCTTTACATGGGCGGTCTGCAGGCCGTTCCCGAAGAGGTTGAGGAGGCCGCCTACCTGGATGGTGCAACTCCATTCCAGACCTTCTGGCTTGTGATTGTCCCCATGATGCGCCCCACCCTGCTGCTGTGCAGCCTGCTTTCCACCTTCGCAGCCATCCGTGTGCTGGATGAAGTGGTGGCCCTGACGCCCGGTGGCGGGCCCCTCAACAGCACCTACACCGCCTTGATGTACGTGTACCAGAAAGCCTTTGACGGCTTCAACTTTGACTACGGCATGGCTTCCGCTGCTGGCCTGATCATCGCCGTGATTGGCATCGGACTGTCCATTGTGCAGTTCCGCCTGAACAGAGAAGGGGAGGAAAGGGCATGAGCGTGACCCAGGATCGAATCGTGCAAGACGAGCACAAACGTGCCGTTGCAAGGGCAAAAAGCAAGAAACTCCTGAACACCATCCTGATTTACGCTTTCCTTGTCCTGGTTCTGGTTTTTGCTGTCTTTCCCTTCCTCTGGACCCTCGCCATCTCTTTCACAGACAAGAGTGCCACAGGTGGCGTCAGCATTTATGACTTCCCTGGAAGTCTGATGCCCAGGCAGATCACCATTGCCAACTTCATTGAGGTTTTCACCCAGCTCAAGATTGCCCAGCCGTTCTGGAACTCTGTGGTGATCAGCCTGTTCACTGTCGTTGGAACCCTGATTGTTTCTGCTCTGGCTGCTTATCCTCTGGCCCGCATGGATTTCCCTGGACGCAACATCCTTTTCGGGGCGATCATTGCCACCCTGGTGCTGCCCACCGAAACCGCCTTCATCGTCAACACCATGACCCTCAAGAACCTGGCCAACCTCCCCGTGATCGGTGGCAACAACTGCTTTGCGCCTTCTTCAGTTGCCCCTTACGTGTGCCAGGGCCTGGGAACGTACTGGTCCGTGGTGCTGCCCACCATTGCCACCGGATTTGGCATCTTCCTGCTCAGGCAATCCTACCTCTCCATTCCCCAGGCCCTGCTTGAAGCAGCCCGCATCGATGGAGCGACCGAAACCCAGATCCTCTGGCGCATCATGATTCCCCTCTCCATGCCAGCCATGACCGCTCTGGGCATTTTCACCCTGGTCAACACCTGGAATGCCTACGTGTGGCCCAAGATTGCCCTGCTTGGTGCCCAGAACCTGGAGCCCATGTCCATTGCAGTTTTGAAGCTCAAAGGCCAGTACAACTTTGACCCTTTCAACATTGCTGCAGGTGCCGTGATCATGATGGTTCCGATCCTGATTGTTTTCCTCTCGGCCCAGAAGCTCTTCCTCAGGGGCCTTGATGGTGCAGTGAAGTAAAGTTCAGTCACAACAGGAGGGGACCGCCAGCCAGGGTTGCGGTCCCCTCCTGTTGTGGCATGTCTATACAGTGGGACGCAAAAAATAAGGTTTGATGAAGCTTTTTTATGAACCAGATGTGCGCGAATTGGCAGAGAAAACCGGAAGATATGGTACATATATGAAGGTGTTTCAGTGGTGGTCGAAGCTCAGGCCGTGACTGGATGAAAAACAAAGGAGAGTAGATGACCAAGCTTAAAGTGCTGGTTACAGGAGGGGCTGGGTTTATCGGAAGCACGATATGCTCCGCCTTGCTGGATGCGGGACACACGCCAGTCATCCTGGACAACCTGGTCACCGGACGGAAGGAGTTTACTGTTGATCGGATCTTCTATCAGGGAGACATTGCCGATCAACAGCTTCTGCGAAGCATTTTTGATGCGCATCCAGACATTGATTCGGTGATCCATTGCGCTGCTCTGATTGTTGTTCCTGACTCTGTCAGACAACCTTACGAGTACTACGTGGAAAATGTCGAGAAATCTCTCCATTTGTTCCGTCATTTGTTGGATCTGGGATGTCACAAAATCATTTACAGCTCTTCGGCCTCAATCTATGACAGCACCTCTGCGGTGGAAGTCGATGAAAATGCCCCTCTCCAGCCGCTCAGTCCTTATGCCCGCACCAAGCAAATGGTCGAAATGATCCTTCAGGATTTTGCCGTTGCTTACCAGTTGCAATCCATCGTTTTGCGTTACTTCAATCCCATTGGTGCAGATCCTCAGTTGAGAACCGGGTTGCAGCTTGAACGGCCCTCTCATGCTCTGGGCAAAATCATTGAGGCATATCAGAGCCACCAGACCTTTTACGTGACGGGAACACAATGGCCCACACGTGATGGGTCAGGCATCCGGGATTACATTCATGTGTGGGATCTGGCCCTGGCCCATGTTCAGGCCGTGGAACTTTTTGACAACATTTTGTCCCGTACCCCCACCCACCATGCGGTCTACAACATCGGAACAGGTCAGGGTGTGACCGTATATGAGCTGGTCCAGGCTTTTGAAGAGGTGACTGGTTTGCCTCTTGCCCATGAAGCAGCGCCCCCCCGCCCTGGTGATTCAGCAGGAACATACACCATCAGCCAGCGGGCCAGCACAGACTTGCAGTGGAGCCCACAGCGGACCCTCCAAGAAGGCATTGCCCATGCTCTGGAATGGGCCGTGTTGCGCAAGGAGAAATTGCTGCAACACAAGAATTGAATTGCCTTTATTTCCACCTGCTGGAAGCCCTTCGTTCGATTGCCTTCAAAACATACAGGAGAAAAAAACATGAGCGCATCACAGATGACCGTTGCAGTGGTTGGTACAGGATACGTGGGACTGACGACAGGTGTGGCCCTGGCTTACCTGGGACACCACATCATCGCCATTGACAAAGACCCCAGGAAAATTGAACTGCTCAGCAAATACCAGAGCCCCATCCATGAAAAAGGCCTTCAGGAACTGCTGACCACGGCCAGATCCAAAATCACTGTGACCCCTGATTATGAACCTGCAGCCGAAGCCGATGTGATCATCATAGCCGTGGGTACACCTCCCAAGCAAAACGGTGAAGCAGACACCCGCTTTGTGGAAGCTGCTGCCCGGGACATTGCCAGTGTGCTCAAAGCAGACCGCGATTATGTGGTGGTCGTGAAATCCACTGTGCCCATCGGCAGCAACCGCCGTGTGGCTTCTGTGATCGAAAAAGTCCTGGCAGAACGTGGCGTGGTTACCCGGGTCACTTTTGCTTCCAACCCAGAGTTCCTGCGTGAAGGGATGGCCTTGCATGACACCCTGTACCCGGACCGCATAGTGATCGGATCGGAGAAGGACCAGGCCATCAGCACCCTGCGCAAGATGTACCAGCCCCTCCTGGAGCAGACTTTCGATGCGCCTTCATTTCTGCCCCGTCCAGCCAGCTTTCCGCTGCCTCCCCTGATCACCACCGACCCCACCAGTGCAGAAATGATCAAATACGCTGCCAATGCGTTCCTGGCTGTCAAGATCAGTTTCATCAACGAGGTGGCCGGACTCTGCGAGAAAGTGGGTGCAGACGTGCTGGAAGTGGCCCGTGGCATGGGGCTGGACTCCCGCATCGGCCCCAAATTCCTGCAAGCCGGCCTGGGCTGGGGGGGAAGCTGTTTCCCCAAGGACACCCAGGCCCTGCAAGCCATCGCTGGAGAATATGGCTACACCCTCCCCATCATTCATGCCAGCCGTGAAGTGAATGCCCGCCAGCGTGTGCTGGTGCTGGAAAAACTGCAATCTGCCCTCAAAGTGCTGCGGGGCCGCACCATCACTGTGCTGGGCATGGCGTTCAAGCCTGGCACCGACGATGTGCGGGATTCCCCCGGCATGGAACTGATGCAGGTGCTGCTGGAGCGTGGGGTACACGTGCGCGGCCATGACCCCATTGCCATTGAGAATGCCCGCAACATGCTGGCCGACATGGACATCAAGTGGTGCGAGGATGTGGAAGAAAGCATGAAAGAGGCCGATGCCATCCTGATTGCCACCGACTGGCCTGAATACAAGCACCTGCCGTGGAACGATCTGGTGAAACACATGAAAACCCCGGTGATTGTGGATGCCCGCAACATCCTGTCCCACTATGATTTTGATGGCAACGTGAATTACATTGGGGTGGGCAGATGAAACACGCGCTGGTGACAGGTGGGGCGGGCTTCATTGGCAGCCATCTGGTGGACCGCCTGTTGCAGGAAGGCTGGAAAGTCACCACCATTGACAACTTTGAACCTTTCTATGATCCCAAAATCAAGAGGGACAATGTTCGCCAGCAGCTCAAACATCCAAATTTCAGGCTGCTGGAGCTGGACATTCGAGATGCTGCAGGCCTGGAGGATGCCCTGACCGACCAGTACGATGTGATTGTGCATCTGGCCGCCAAGGCAGGGGTGCGCCCCAGCATTCAGGACCCCATTGCTTACCAGGAAACCAACGTCCGGGGGACGCAAAACCTGCTGGAACTGGCCAAGAAACTGGGTGTCAAACAATTTGTTTTTGCCAGCAGCAGCAGTGTATATGGCGTGAACCCCAATGTTCCCTGGAATGAAGACGACCATGTGCTCTTGCCCATCAGTCCTTATGCCAGCACCAAGGTCAGTGGTGAATTGCTGGGCCACGTTTACAGTCACCTTTACGGCATCCGCTTCATTGGCCTGCGCTTCTTTACAGTGTATGGCCCCCGACAGCGTCCTGATCTGGCCATTCACAAGTTCTTCAAGAAGGTTCTGAAAGGTGAAGCCATTGATGTGTTTGGAGATGGCAGCACCCGACGGGATTACACCTTCATTGACGATATTGTGGCAGGCATTCGTGGTGCCATGGCGTATCAGGACACCGACTATGCCATCTTCAACCTGGGCAACAATGAAACAGTGACCCTCTCCGACCTGATCCAGAAGATTGGTGAAATCGCAGGTCAAGAAGTGAAGATCAACCGCCTGCCTGACCAACCAGGGGATGTGCCACAGACCTGGGCCAATGTGCAGCTGGCCAACCAGAAGCTCCAATTCTCTCCTCAGGTCTCCATCGACGATGGCCTCAGGAGTTTCCATGATTGGTTGACCCGGACTCCAGTATGAAGAGTGGGTTTTGGCGCTTCGGCTCTGTGATTCTGAGCACCATTCTGCAGATTGGCTTCACCAGCATTGTTGCAAGATTGGTGAAGCCAGAGGATTATGGTGTGGCAGCATTGTTTATCGCTGCTTTCGGAATCATAGGTCTGATTGCGGATTTTGGTATGTCGACCAGTTTCATCTTGATCAGAAAAGTCTCCAGATTCAAGATGGAAACTTATCGGCTGGCATCTGTTTTGGTTTATGGTGCAATGGCACTGATCAGCTCTGTGCTGATCAGTGCCTGGTTTATTGATCGAAAGGGATATATTGAGGTAAGTCAGGATTTACCTCTCATCTTGCTGACGGCAATGGCTTTATGTGTCAAAGGCTGGTCTATGGTTGATGAGTCTTTGAACATCAAAAACATGAAATTCAAGAAGATCGCACTGATTGATATTGGCAGTTTGATTTTTTCTTTTGGGATAATTGGAATATCTCTGGCTTTTTACTCTAAAAACTATCTGGCAGTCTTTTTACCCCTCCTGGTGCACCAGATCACTAGAGGTTTGCTTTTTACATTCCTCGGCAAACAATACAGATCTACTTCCTGGGCAAGATTGAAGTATATCTCTGCAGTATTCAAAAAAAGCTATGGCTTTGCAATAAATAATATTGCGGGGAACGCCATAGATATAGCGCCAGTTTTTATTATCCAGTGGTTGTTTGGGATAAAAACGCTGGGATATTACAACAGAATCAATCAACTTTATGTATCTCCAGCCAAGACTCTTGGTTCCAGTATTGCTTATGTGCTTTTCCCCAAGTTCGCCAATAGGAGTTTGATCGACCAGAAAACGATGTACCTAAAACTTGTAGGAATTGCAGTTCCTGCTTTTTCTGCAATTTCTTGTATTCTGGCTCTGAACGGTGATTTGCTTGTTGATATATTGCTGGGTCCAAAATGGCAAGAAATAGTGATGCCGCTAAGCATACTGTTCTATGGGCTTATTTTTAGAATATTTTTCAGAATCAATGAAACCATTATCAAATCTAATGGTGATTGGGTCAAACGAAGTGCGTATCAAGCGCTTTTCGGGGTTACCTCTATTGTAATGCTTATAGCGTTCAAAGGGTGGAATTTGATGGGTATTGCGATTGCTCTTACGCTGTCTGCTGTTCTGTATCATGCAGCTCTGCAGATTGAAGTCAATCGTTTTCTTGGAATAAGCTTAAAGAGCTATACGGGTGCTTTGTTGAAGAGTTTGATGGTAATCGTTTTTGTGCACTTATTATACATTCTTGTTGATTTAACTGGATTCGAAACCATAGGAAAATCACTGCTGTTCTTCGCTGTTATTTCTGCGGGATCTTTATTTTTCCTGTTTCAGGTCAGAAAGGGGCCAAGGGCAGTATGAGTTTTTCCAAGCAAAGACTGGTGTTTTTTGTGCCCAGGTATCATACCAATATGATCCCCTGGATCAAAGGATTGAAGGCGGTTGGGGTAACTGTTGATGTTGTTTCAATATATGCGGGAAAAACTGAAAGTTATCAGGAAATCACCCCGAGGGTTCTTGGAGTTTCCAGGCTCTCCAGGATGCTTATCAAAGTTGGTTGTCGCTTATTAAAAATGAGTGAATTTAATTCTACTTTATATTTCGGATTTCCCAGCATCAGAAAGCTCAGGAAGGAAATCGCTTCAATTGCTCCCGGTATTTCCGTGATTCGCCCACCTCTTTCGATGTTTGGCATCATTGTCTCCTGTTTAAGTTTAATGAGAAGGTCTAAAATCATTTTCTATACCCAGGGTAACCTGTTTGAAAAACAATATTCCAGGAAGAATCAGAAGATCATTGATGGCCTGATCTCTGTGTTTCGGGCAGTGTGGATTACTCCAGTTCTGGGTGATACAAAAGGTCGGAAGAAGCACGATAAGATGTACTATTTCCCTTTTGCTATGGAAGTAAAAAACGATAGTCCGAGGCAATCTGTCAAACAGATTCTGTGTGTTGGAAAATTTGAGCAACGAAAGAATCACCACTTGCTTTTGCAGGCAATATCCGGCCTAAAGGAACAATACGCTTTCCATGTAAAACTGGTCGGAGAAGTCTCTAGCAAAGAGCATGAACAATATATGCAATCCATCTGCAGGATGATTGATCAGCTTGGCTTACAAAAGCATGTTAGTGTATTAACAAATATTCCATTTGTTAAGATGCATGAACTTTATGAAGAAGCGGATCTTTTTGTGCTTCCAAGTGCAAACGAGTCTGCCTCGGTCTCTCAATTGGAAGCGATGGCTTTTGGTTGTCCAGTCATTTGCTCTGATGACAACGGCACTCGATTTTATGTAGAGCCTGAAAAAACCGGATATTGGATGAAGAAGAATGATCCAGAGGATCTGACGAGATGCCTTGAGGCTTTACTTTCTGATCCAGAGAAAGTCCAGCAATTCTCAAAGAACTGCCTGGAGACTTTGAAAGAAGTTCACGATCCCGTTGTTCTGGGTCATAAGTTGCTAGAGATAGCTCAAGGGGGTAAGAGGTGAAGAAAGTTGTCATGCTGATCCCTGACCTCTCAGGTGGAGGGGCAGAACGAATATTTATCAATCTGGCGAATGAGATTGCAAACAACCATAAAAATTACAAAGTATGGGTGATCGTATTTGAAGCAGGCGACGATAGTTATAAAGATCTGATTAAAAATACTGTGCAAATTATAAATTTGAATACCAGAAGTCGATTCGCTGTTTTCCCATTGTTTGCCAAACTCAGAGAAATTAAGCCGGATTATGTGTTGGCCACAAGAACACTGGCAAATCTTCTGGCTGTAGTGGTGGGTCTGATGCTAAAGATCATTGGTCAAAGAACAAAGATTGTTCTTCGTGAAGCCAATACGCTAAGTGTGTATGGAAATGCTTCTGCTGGAGCAAAGGCAAAGATTGTTGATAAGCTGGTTGGCATACTTTATCCTAGAGCGGATTCCTTGATTGCGGTTTCTGAGGGAGTGAGGCTGGATTTAGAACAGAACTTTCATGTTAAGAAACATAAAATAAAAACAATCAACAATCCTTTGTTGGATCATATTGAAGATTTGGAGGCAATTGCACCTATAAAAGTAGATAAACCCTACATTCTGGGTGTTGGAAGATTTGCTCCACAAAAGGATTTTAATACATTGATTATGGCTTTTTCGGAAGTGAGAAAGCATCGGGACTGCAAGTTGGTTCTGTTAGGCAAAGGTGCACTCAAAGATGAGTACCTTCAGTTGGCTGAAAGTTTGGGATGTAAGCAAGACATTGAGATGCCAGGATTCGTGTCGAACCCTATTCCATATTTTAGGGGTGCAGAAGTGTTTGTCTTAAGTTCAAAGTGGGAAGGTTTGCCAGGAGTCCTGATTCAGGCACTGGCTTATGGCAGCAAGGTTGTGAGCACAGACTGTCCAAGCGGACCCAGAGAAATCCTGGAAGATGGCCGCCTTGGTGGACTGGTCCCCATTGGTAGTCCTCAATTGCTTGCAGATCAAATCCTGGAGTCCATGTCCAAAGAGCCACCTGTTCTGAAAGAACGATTTGCATATATGTATGACAAATATGGAATTGGCCCAAACACCAAAAGATATTTGGAGGTGCTAAATGATTAGTATCAGAAGCCATTCCTGGTTAACAAAGATATTACTGTTCTTATTCGCGTTCAGTATTCCTCTACAGAACAGACTTATTATTCCAGAAGTAGGTACGGCCACAAAGGTCTTGGGATTGTTACTCATTGTCGTGATCTTGTTTCGAATGGTCTACCTTCGACAAAGTATAAAATTGGGAAACATTGGGATTGTCCTGGTGATCTGGTTGTTTCTGTATGGTATATCGTATTTTTGGAGTATTTCGCCTCAATTTACCTTAACTTTCTTGGGTATTTATCTGGCTGTGGCTTTCCTTTATATAATGCTGGTAAACATTTTTAGGTTAAAAGGATTTATCCAATATGGCATGCTCGGTTTTATTGTGGGTGGGTTCGCGCTTGCGTTTTTGCAATTTCAATCCTATGTATCCGGAAATCAGATGGGTGGAAGGGTGTTTATTGAGGGATTTAATCCCAATGGTGTGGCATATTATATGGTTTTTACCAGTGCGTTTTTGGTGATGTATAAAAATCGTTTTGTTAGAGATCATATTTTCATTAATAAAATTATTCCCTATGTTGGCTTGTTGATTCTGTTGATTGGTGTGGTAACCACGGGATCTCGTGGCGGATTCATTGCGGAAATGGTGGTGGTTGCCTTTGTGCTATTAGGACTTCTTAGAGAATCAAAAAATCTTCTGAATAGATTGTTGCTGATATCTGTAATGATTGTCGGCGGTTTGACTTCGCTGTTCTATTTAAATAATTATCGATTCGACGTGTTTGATTTTCAAAGGTTTGAAGAATTAGGATATGAGATTACCTCTGGAGATTTTAGTGGCAGGGGTGATATCTGGAGAGGGGGAATTCAGCTGTTTGTTGATAATCCGATTTATGGATATGGAGGAGGAAGTTTTAGAGAAGCGATTATTGCTTCATATGGTGAGTCTATTGCTCCTCATAATGGTTTTCTGGCAACGGCGGTTGACCTTGGAGTGATTGGATTTATTGTGATTGTGTCAATTTGGCTTCATATTCTGATACTGATTCGTCGAAATAGAAACAAAAACTTTGATATTATGACCTGCTACGTTGTGCTCTTTATGAGCTGGCTTTCTGCAAACATGGAGTACCAGGAAGTTAATTGGTTTATCTTTGCAACAATGGTTTCTTTGTCGACTGCAGTTCTGTCTAAGCCAGTGACTACCCAAAGCGAGGCCTTAACTTACAGAGTTAATTAGTTCTGGTCTTGAATGCATGTACAGGGTATTCCCAGAAAGCAAAAGTTGATCTGGAAGATTGCTTCCTGTCTTTAAGTGTGAGGTGATAAGGAGATGAAAGTGAAAAGAGTATGTGTAATCGGCATGGGTTATATTGGTCTCCCGACTGCAACTTTGATTGCCTCCAGAGGCTTTTCAGTTACGGGGGTAGATGTAAAGCAAGAAGTGGTAAACACCATAAATCAGGGCAAGATTCACATAGTGGAACCTGACTTGGATTGGCAGGTCAAACGTGTTGTGGAAAGTGGTCACCTTACTGCGGTGTTGTCACCTGTCGAAGCTGATGTTTTTGTCATTGCAGTTCCCACACCCTTCAAAGGAGATCATCAGCCGGACATCACATATGTGGAAAAAGCCACTCTGGCCATTGCTCCTTTCCTCAGAGAGGGCAATCTGGTCATTCTGGAATCCACCAGTCCAGTGGGCACCACGGAACACATTGCTTCCCTGATTGATGAAGCCAGACCTGATCTCAAGCAAACAGGTGGTCTGTTCATTGCTTATTGCCCTGAAAGGGTATTGCCAGGTCAAATCATGCGCGAGCTGATTGAAAATGACCGCATTGTTGGCGGTATTGATGCAGAATCCACTCAGAAAGTGGCTGACTTTTACCGTCTCTTCGTCACCGGTAAAGTGGTTGAAACTTCTGCACGCACAGCAGAAATGACCAAATTGACAGAAAACTCCTTCAGAGATGTGAACATTGCCTTTGCCAATGAACTGGCGATGGTCTGCGAAGAACTAAATGTCAATGTATGGGATGTGATTGCCATGGCAAACTTGCACCCAAGGGTCAACATCCTGAGACCAGGTCCTGGGGTAGGGGGGCACTGCATCGCTGTGGACCCCTGGTTTATTGTGGCGCAAGCCCCTCAGCAGGCGCGCATCATTCGTCAGGCCCGTGAAATCAACGACAGCATGCCTGACCGGGTGGTGCAGAAGGTCAAAGATGCTCTTGGCCAGAAGGGATTGACTGTGGAAAGAGCCACGATTGCATGTCTGGGGTTGGCTTACAAAGCCAATGTGGATGACATGCGTGAAAGTCCTGCTGTACAGGTAACAGAACGCCTGGCCCACCTGGGGACACATCGTCTGCTGGCTGTGGAACCCCATGTGACTGCTCTACCTGCAGAGCTTGAGGGCCTGAGCAATGTTCAACTTTCCAGTCTGGATGAAGCTCTGGAAAGGTCGGATCTGGTGGTCATTCTGGTGGATCACAATGATTTTAAAGACAAGTTTCGAGCAGTGCAGCTGGATGTCCCGGTCGTGGATACCCGGGGTATTGTTGCGGTGAAATAACGTGGGTCATCGAAGTCACGATCAAATGTTCCAATGCAAATCCCAGATTCGTTTTGGAAAAGGGCAGTTTGATCCTCATCCCTGGAGCAAGAACCCTGTAATCACAACAGAAAAGCCCTGTGAGGTGTATCACAAGGCTCTTTCTGAATTTCAGTGTTCGCCTCCTGACAGGACAGGTGAAAAGAAACGATATTTCCCCATTGTCGTTTTTAAGAAAAGTCCAGACTTCCCATTGATCTACTCAAAAACAAGTGTAGGTCACCTGGCTGTCCTGATCGGTCCATTCGCGTTGCTCAGCAAAAAGAACCTACAGTTCTTTTTGCGAACATCAATAGAGGACTGCTCGGTTTCCAAGAAATCCAGCCTGCTGATTCTAGAAGTTGCTGTGCCCATTCACAGTTGGATGATTGGATATCCAGATGCCAGAGCTGGTTGGTCCAGTCGGAAAGAGAATACCTCCATAAAGTCGGGGTTGGCATGAAGATTTTTTATGTCACCGCCCAGTTCCCTTTTGGTAAGAGTGAATCGTTCATCATTCCAGAAGTTGAGCACCTGCACCATCAGCACAACCTCTGGATTGTTCCCATGAACATCAAAGGTGGCGTGATCCTACACGATCAACTGAAAAAGATGACAGGGCTGATCCTGGCCCAGCCCTATTTTTCCCGGTCCGTTCTGGAAAGTGCCCTTCGGATGGTTCTGGCCCGCCCCCTTCATGTTGTGAAGTGTTTTGCCGAACTCTTCCAGTCTCCCAGGCATCTGCCCAAGAATCTTTTTGTTTTCTTCAAAGCCCTGTGGATCGCAGATCAGGCCAGACGCATGGACATTGACCATTTGCATGCCCACTGGCTTTCCACCAGTGCCACCGCTGCAATGATTGCTTCTCGTCTCACAGGCATTCCCTGGAGTTTCACAGCCCATCGCTGGGACATTGAAGAAAACAATTTGATTGCCTTGAAATCAAAACATGCAATCCGTGGACGCTTCATCTCTGAAGCGGGTCGCAGGCTTGCTGTTCGGCAAGGGGCATCAGCTGCGACCAGCCAGGTGATCCACATGGGTGTTCCCCTGCAACCCAAAGAGACCACAGTGGTGATCGCAGAGGAGACCCTGACCATGATGCGGTCATTGCCAGGTGTGCGTCTGTTGTGCCCAGCAGCCCTCATCGAACTGAAAGGGCACCGCTTTCTGATCGAGGCCCTGGCTGAACTTCAAAAGACAGGCCTGGAAATCAGTGTAGCTTTTGCTGGAGATGGGCCACTGAAAGACACTTTGCAGGCCCAATGCGCTGAGCAACTGGCAGTTGGAAGCTACAGCTTCCTGGGGTACATCTCACATGACCAGTTGCTGGCCCTCTACCAGCAGCATTGGGTGGACATGGTGGTGTTGCCCAGTCTCATTGAAGGCATATCAGTGGCTGTGGTGGAAGCCATGGCCCACCAGATGCCTGTGGTGGTGACCCGTGCGGGGGCCATGGATGAACTGGTGGATGAAACAGTGGGCTGGATTGTGAACACAGGAGATGCCGAAGCCCTGAAAAATGCTTTACACTTTGCTGTGCATCACCCGGATGTTCGGCATGCCCGTGCAGCACAAGGCCAGAAGAAAGTGTTTCAGGAGTATGAAATTGATCAGGTGATGCAAGAATTGATCAAGATCTTTCAACTCCAACCGAAAGGACAAGCATGATTTACTGGATCAACCAGTATGCCCTGCCGCCAGGACGAGCAGGAGGGACGCGTCACTTTGAATTTTCAGTCATTCTGCAAGAACTCGATGTTCCTGTGAATGTTATTGCTTCTGATTTTGACTTGAACACCCGTGAATTCTTTGTTCGAAAGCGCCCATCGGATCTTTCGGTCAAGGAAACCACACATCAAGGGGTGCGATTTTCATGGGTGTACTCCTCTCCTTATCGGGGAAACGACAGCCGTCGTGCCCTTAACATGATCAGTTTTGCTTTCTTTCTGTTTCTCCACCTGTTGTTTGTCAAAACCACCCGTGAAACGATTTTTATTGGTTCGACCCCACAGATTTTTGCCGCACTGGCCACATTGTTGGCAGCAAAAGCCCGTGGCATCCCCTTCATTCTGGAGGTCCGAGACCTCTGGCCAGAATCCCTGACCGATCTGACAGGCAAAGAAGGACTGCAGGCGAAGTTGATTCGTCGCATTGCACACTTTCTTTACCACCAGAGCCAGAGGATCATTGTGCTGGCCAAGAGCAACATTGAATTTCTGAACCGCAATTATCAGGTTCCTGAGGAAAAAATCGCATACGTTCCCAACTCCGTTGATTTTGTGAAGTTTCAGAGATCATCTGCGGGCCACATCCGGCAGCGCATCCCTGCAGGAAGGTTTGTGGTGGTGTATGCCGGAGCACACGGTCTGGCCAATGATCTGTCAACGGTGTTGCAGGCGGCAGAACTGCTGCAACAAAAAGATCCTGATGTGTTGTTCATTCTGGTGGGAAATGGGGTGGAAAAAGCAAACCTGCTGCAAGAAGCCCAAACCAGGAAATTGACCAATGTGGACTTCTGGGATGCCATTCAGAAAGAAGACATACCTGTGTTGTTGCAGACCGCTCAGGTGGGGCTGTTGACCCTGAAAGATGCTCCTGTGTTCCGCTTCGGAATCAGCCCCAACAAATTCTTTGACTACATGTCCATGGGTCTGCCCGTGCTGACCAACGTTCAAGGAGAAGTGCGGAATGTGGTGGAAACTCTGGGCAATGGAGTGGCCGTGGCACCTGAAGACCCCCAGGCGCTTGCTGATGGTCTGGTGGATCTGAAGCGACGGCTTCATCACGATCCTGACCTGGGCAAAAGTGGAATCAGCCATGTGGAACAGCACCACAATAGACGCAAGCTGGTCTTTGAGCTGAAAAAACTGTTTGAGGAGGTGAGGTCATCGAATGCCACCAGTCAAAAGACTGTTTGATGTGATCGTGGTTTTGACCGCCATGTTTTTCCTGTGGCCTGTTTTTGTGCTGCTGATTGTTCTGGTGAAAATGAACCTTGGAAGCCCCATCTTTTTCTCTCAAGTCCGGCCAGGCCTGAAGGGGAAACCCTTCAGGATGTACAAATTCAGAACCATGCTGAACACCCGGGATGCCCAGGGGCAATTGTTGCCAGATCACATGAGGCTTCCTCCATTTGGACGTCTCCTGCGTGCGACCAGTCTGGATGAACTGCCTGAGCTGTGGAACATCCTCAGGGGAGAAATGAGCCTGGTGGGCCCCCGGCCACTCCTGATGGACTATTTGCCACTTTATACCCCAGAGCAGCGGCGACGGCATGAAATGTTGCCTGGTGTCACAGGGTGGGCACAGGTCAATGGTCGCAATGCCATTTCCTGGGAGGAGAAGTTCAAATTGGATGTCTGGTATGTGGATCACTGGTCTTTTGTGCTGGACCTCAAGATCCTGTTGATGACCGTTCAGAAAGTCTTCAAACGTGAAGGCATCAGCGCTGCAGGTGAAGCCACCATGCCACGATTTATGGGCAGCCAGTCGTCAGATCCACGTTCCTGACGCTGTGACATCAGCCCGTCGGGCTTGAAAGCTTTCTGTTATACTTGTTAAACGGAGGTAACATGAACAAAAACGAGTTTTTTGCTCTGCTGGAAGAGATTTTGGAGACCGAGCCCGGGTCTCTTAAAGATGACACAGACCTTCAATCTGTGGGCTGGGACTCCCTGGCCGATGTGAGTTTTATTGCTGCTGTAGACAACAAATTTGGGATGACACTGGACCCCAATCAGCTCTCAAAGAGCCAAACCGTGCAGGATTTGCTGAATCTGGTGGGCGATAAAGTGGGGAGTTGACAGCGGCAGTGATTCTTAATGAACAGACGCAGTGGAGAGGGATTGCTGAAGCAGTCCCTCAAAACCTCTCTGCACGAGAAAACCACCAGATTGTTGACTTGTGCAAGCTGAATTCACAGCATACAGGGAAACAAAAATGAGCTACACCAGCTTGCGGGAACAGGTGGTGCTGGTGACTGGAGCATCTTCAGGACTGGGCCGGGCCATTGCGCTTGAACTGAGCCGCCAGGGCTGCCGGGTCGCTCTGGTGGGGAGGCGCCAGGAGGAATTGGCACGAACGCTCCACCAGATGGAAGGAGAGGGGCATCAGCTTTTCCCCTGGGACCTGAGCCAGCTTGATGCGTTGCCTGAGCTCATGCAACAGATTGTGGCACAGATGGGAAGTGTGGACAAACTGGTGCACGCAGCAGGTCTCCATGCCACACAACCCATCCGGATTCTCAGCACTGAGGACACACAGAAACTGTACACCACCAATGTCTTTGCCTTCATGTTCCTGGTGAAAGCTTTTCGCAACAAGCGCATTCCCAAGAGGGAGCCCAGTGTGGTGGCCCTGTCTTCTGTGGTGGGAACAGTGGGGCAACCTGGTGTGTCCACATATGCAGGAACCAAGGGCGCTCTGGAAAGCACCATCCGTTCCTTTGCTCTGGAACTTGCAGCAGAGGGCATTCGGGTCAATGCGGTTGCTCCAGGAATTGTGCAGACAGAGATGACAGACCAGTTGCGCAAGCAGGTGGGCGATGAGCAGTATGCAAAAATAGCCTCTTTGCATCCACTGGGACTTGGAAGACCTGAAGATGTGGCCCATGCTGTGGCTTTCTTGCTCGCACAGGAAAGCCGCTGGATGACCGGGACCACTCTGACGATAGATGGGGGGTATACTGCGCAATGAGTAGATTGGTGATTGTTGGAGCTGGAGGTTTTGGGCGTGAAGTCTATGCCTGGGTGATGCAGACTCCAGAATTTGTTGAGCAGCATGACATCAAACAGATTGCTTTTGTTGACAACAACCTGAAGGCCACCGAAGGTTATGGAGAGTACCCTTCCGTCATCGGTGGGGTAGAAGAGTTCCAGCCGGGGCGAGACGATGTCCTCCTTTGTGCCGTCGGCAATCCATTTATTCGGCAAAAACTGGTGGAAACACTGAAAGCCCGTGGAGGACGGTTTGTCACATTTGTCCACCGTTCAGCCATCATTGGACTGCACAATGTGCTGGGTGAAGGCAGCATTGTCTGTCCCAACAGCGTGCTGACCGTCAACATCACTGTTGGGCAATTTGTGATCCTCAATGTGGGTTCATTGCTGGGACACGACGTCCAGATCGGAGATTTCGTCACTCTCAGTCCCCACTGTGACCTGACAGGTGGCGTGCATGTGGGCAGCTTCTGTCAGTTTGGTACAGGAGTTCGAGTGATTCCTGGCATCAAAATTGCTGAAGACGTCAAAGTGGGGGCTGGCAGTGTGGTGATTCGCAACGTTGAGGCCCGTACAGCGGTTTTTGGGTTTCCCGCCAAGAAAATTCCAAGAAGGTCCTGAGATGCCAACCTACGCATACATCCACGACATCGCATATTACCTTCCTGAAAAAGTGCTGGACAATGCTGCACTGAGCCAGGAATTTCCTGAGTGGAGTGTTCAGAAGATCTCCAGCAAGACCGGAATTGATCGTCGACACATCGCAGCTCCGGATGAGTTTGCTTCTGACATGGCTGTGCAGGCAGCGGAACGTCTGTTTGAGCGGTATGATCGCCAGAAGATTGATTATGTTCTGCTGTGCACCCAGAGCCCGGATTATTTCCTGCCCACCACCGCTTGCATTGTTCAAGAGCGTCTGGGATTGCGGACAGACATTGGTGCGCTGGATTTCAACCTCGGTTGCTCTGGATACGTCTATGGTCTGGGGCTGGCCAAGAGCCTGATTGAGACAGGTCAGGCCAGCAATGTCCTGCTGCTGACTTCTGAAGCCTACAGCAAGTTCATCCATCCTGCGGACAAATCTGTGCGAACCATTTTTGGAGACGCTGCTTCAGCCACCGTGATCTGTGGCACAGAAGCAGAAAGTCCGTTCCTCTCGGATTTTCGCTACGGTTCTGATGGATCGGGTTACAAAAATTTGATTGTGCCCAATGGTGGACTCAGGGGACAGGCTTCTGCAGATGAAAAATTCAGCCCTCAGAAGCGAAACCTGTCAAGCAACGGCTATGACCTGTTCATGGATGGCCCAGAGATATTCAATTTCACCCTGCGTGTGGTGCCTGAAACCATTTCCAAAGTTTTAAACAGTACCGCCAAAAACTTAGAAGACATTGATTTGTTTGTCTTTCATCAGGCCAATCGGTAC
Organism: Deinococcus cellulosilyticus NBRC 106333 = KACC 11606; assembly: GCF_007990775.1. NCBI lineage: Bacteria > Thermotogati > Deinococcota > Deinococci > Deinococcales > Deinococcaceae > Deinococcus > Deinococcus cellulosilyticus. Next base: position 91,732 of record NZ_BJXB01000014.1, read on the forward strand.
ATGATGGAACACCTCAGAAACAAACTGGGCATTCCATCAGAAAAATTCGCCGTTTATCTTGAGGAATGTGGAAACACCGTTTCTTCCACCATTCCCATCACCCTGCACCATGCCAAGGAAACTGGACAACTGCAAAACGACATGAACCTCATGCTGGTCGGATTTGGCGTTGGACTCTCCTGGGGTGGTTGCATGGTGCGTTGGAGGTCCTGAGTGTTGTTAAGTCACCTGCCATCTTGGCCCCACTTTACTGAAGACGAAGTCCAGGCTGTTTCTCAGGTGTTGCAATCTGGGAAAGTGAACTACTGGACCGGTCAGGAAGCCCGCAAATTTGAAGATGAATATGCGGAGCATCTGGGTGTCAAGCACGCCATTGCCCTGCACAATGGAACCCTTGCTCTGGAACTCGCCCTTTATGCTTTCGGAATTGGTCAGGGAGATGAGGTGATCACCACACCCCGCACTTTTATTGCATCAGCCAGTGCTGCTGTGATGCGAGGAGCCATTCCGGTGCTGGCCGATGTGGACCCCATCTCTCAGAACATCACTGCAGAGACCATTCGGCCCCTGATCACCCCCAGAACCCGTGCCATCATCGTGGTTCATCTGGCCGGATGGCCTGCTGACATGGACCCCATCCTGGCCCTGGCGGCAGAGCATGACCTGGTGGTCATTGAAGATTGCGCCCAGGCCCATGGGGCGTTTTACAAAGGCAAGCCCGTGGGCAGCATGGGGCATGCCGGTGCTTTCTCCTTCTGTCAGGACAAGATCCTCACGACTGGAGGAGAAGGTGGACTTCTGGCCCTCAACGACACAGAAGTCTGGAAGAAAGCCTGGGCTTACAAGGACCATGGCAAATCCTATGATGCGGTCTACCATCGGGAGCACGCTCCAGGATTTCGCTGGCTGCATGAGTCGTTTGGTACCAACTGGAGGATGCTGGAAGTGCAGGCCGCAATTGGACGTCTGCAACTGAAGAAACTGCCAGGATGGATCGAGAAGCGCCGCCAGCACGCAGCAGCCCTCAATCAACGCCTCAGCCGCTGGGACGCCTTCAGATTGACCCTTCCGCCAGAAGAAGTGCAGCACGCATATTACAAGTATTATGTTTTTGTGCGTCCTGAGTGCCTCAACGAAGGATGGTCCAGAGACCGCATCATGCAGGAGGTTTCTGCCAGGGGTGTGCCCTGTCTTTCAGGCTCCTGTTCTGAAATTTATCTGGAAAAAGCTTTCAAAGACAGTGGATATGGCCCTGAGGGGCGTCTGCCTGTGGCCCGTGAACTGGGTGAGACGTCTCTGATGTTGCTGGTGCACCCCACCTTGAGTGAGCTGGACATTCAACATTTTGCGGATGTGGTGGATGAAGTGATGCAGGTGGCCTCACAGTAGAATGTGGATTGTGGGTAGGGGGTAGAAATGCGCAGTGTTCATGTCAAGTTTCTGGTTGATCTTCTGGTGTGGGGAGCTGCCATACCTGTGGCCTTCTGGTTGCGGCTCGGCTCCTTTGACCTTGGATCACAGTACTTCAAGGCCATGCTTTATCTGAGCTTGATGGGTGTGGTGTACAAATCAATTTTGATCCTGTATTTTCGCATGAATTTTCAGGTGTGGCAAAGGTTCAGCCTCAATGATCTCGGTGTCCTGCTGAAAGCAGTGACAGCTTCGTTTCTGATCAGTACCGCCATCAGTTTTTACCTTCCTTCAGTTCCACGCAGTGTTCCACTGATTGCCCTGCTGGTGTCCATTGCAGGCCTGACTGGCATACGTTTCCTGGTGCGCAGCAGTTACGAGAATGCCCGACGGGTGGTTTCCATCGGTACAGGAACCAGCAAAAGGGTGATGGTGATTGGGGCAGGCGACGCTGGCTCAATGTTCGTGCGGGAGATGCTGCGACACCCTGAGCAGGGCCTGATGCCAGTCGCCTTGCTGGACGATGACATGTCCCTGAGGGGCAAGCGAATTCATGGGGTCCCTGTTGCTGGAGGACTTGACCAATTGACGTCCACTGCCCGGAAATTCCAGGCAGACATGGTGCTGTTTGCCATCCCTTCTGCCACCGGGGAAGTGATCCGTAAAGTGGTAAACACCGCCAAATCTGCCGGCCTCACCTACAAAGTGGTTCCTGCCCTTTATGAGCTGGTGGGAGACCAGATTCAGATTTCACAAATCCGGGATGTCAACCTGGAGGATTTGCTCAGGCGTCCCCCCGCAGAGCTTGACATCGCCCGAATCTCCGACTACCTCAAGCAGAAAGTGATTCTGGTCACTGGAGCGGGGGGCTCCATTGGTTCCGAAGTGGTGCGCCAGATTGTGCGGTTTTATCCCAGAAAAGTCATTCTGTTTGGTCGTGGAGAGAACAGCATCTTCACGCTTCAACAGGAACTTTTGCGCAACTGGCCGGAGATTGAATTCATCACCCTGATTGGTGATGTGCGGGATGAAGAACGCTTGCGTTTTGTGTTCCAGCAGTACCGCCCTCAGGTGGTTTTCCATGCTGCGGCCCACAAGCATGTGCCCCTCATGGAAGATTCTCCTGACCAGGCTGTGCTCAACAACATCTTTGGTACACGCAATGTTGCGAGAATGTGCCTGGACTATGCTGTTGAGCGCTTTGTCAACATCTCCACCGACAAGGCTGTCAACCCCACCTCGGTGATGGGCACCACCAAACGCATTGCAGAGATGCTGGTTGCCAACTATGCCCAGAAAGTGGGCCCAGGCCAGGCATTCATGTCTGTGCGGTTTGGCAATGTTCTGGGCTCCAGAGGAAGTGTGGTGCCCACCTTCATGCGGCAAATCAAAGAAGGTGGACCCATCACTGTGACCCATCCAGAGATGACCCGCTACTTCATGACCATTCCAGAAGCGTCCCGTCTGGTTTTGCAGGCTGGAGGTCTGGCTGGGAACGGCAATGTTTATGTGCTGGACATGGGGCAGCCCGTCAAAATTGCAGACCTCGCCCACGATCTGATTCAGCTTTCTGGAGCCAAAAACATTGAAGTGACCTACACGGGCATGCGTCCTGGTGAGAAACTCTATGAGGAACTGTTGACCTCGAGTGAAGGGGTCACCAAAACAAGCCACCAGGAAATTCTGGTGGCCCGTCTGGAGAAGCCGGATGAAGCCTGGCTTCGTGAAAAATTGGAACTGTTGCACCGTGCAGCACTGTCCAGCAATTATGTCTCTGTGCGCAGTTTGTTGCGTGAAATTGTTCCTGAGTCTTCCGTCAAGCTGTCCTGACGTGCAGGAACAGCCAGACCTAGAAAGGCATAAAAGGCCAACATGGTGCTCGGAATTGCTGTGACATGAGAATCAAAAATTCCGGTGAGCAGGTAGCCCACCACCATCACCACTGCCATTCCGGTCAGGAAGCGGTGGTGATTTTTTTGAAGGACTGAAGCCAGCAACAGCAGCAAGAACAAAATGACTCCCACCACCCCCAGCTCACTGCCAATTTGCAAGATGTCATTGTGGGTGTAGTTGACGTACTTCTGGTCGATGGGTGTTTTGGTCTGGCTGGAGTCCCTGCGGTAATTGGGGGAGACCACACCAAACTGTCCTATGCCCACTCCGACAATGGGGTGGTCCTGCCACACGCGGATGCCGTAACTCCACACATGCTGACGTGGTTTCAGGAAGCCCTGCCAGGTGTTGGTGAGCCCGATGGTTCTCTTGTTCTGTTCATAGAAGGCCTGACCTGCAGATGAGAACAGAAAGCTTCCCATTCCAGTCAGGGCCAGAATGCCTGTCACCAGCAGAAAGGGAGCCGTGCGAGGAAAGCGAAGCCCCAGCCAGACCACAAGGGTCAGTGGAATCATCCCGATCACGATGGGAATGCTGCTGCTGTCCGTTTTCAGATTGATCCACTGGGATGCCACCAGAATGATCAGGGCAATCGGAGTGACAAAATCCGGCCTGCGGAAGACCACCAGTCCTGTGGTGATGGCCGACACCAGCAAAAGGTAACCGCTGAGGTGGCTTGGATTGTAGTAGGTGCTGGTGATGAGTTGAACACTGGTTTCTGAGTAGACATTTTTAAACAGCGGGAGTTCAAAGCCAGTGGTTTGCAGATAAGCGTAAACCAGCACCACCACCGCAGAGAGCAGAAAACTCCCAAGGTATAAGCCAACGTACCTGCTTCCCAGGTAATGCACACTGAAAGCGGTTCCCAGAATGGCGGTCCACAGGGCGGCCCACCGAAATCCCTCAATGCGGTAACTTCCCTGGAAAACAGTGATCCAGATCCAGAGCAACAACGCCAGCAGAGGGAGTGCCCACCAGAAGTTGACTCGAGGGTTTGGATCTGTCAGAACAGCAAGGGCAGTCAACACAAGCGTGATCCCTCCCACCCCGATCACCACGGCTGCTCCCCAGCCTTCGACCCCTCCGAGTGTGAGAGGGGCCACAAAAATTGCAACCAGTGAAAACAGCAGGGCCAGAGCAGACAGGATGCCGTGAAGTACGTTCATGGCTGTCCCTCCAGACGCTGAATGTCCTGCAAAATGATGGAACTATCGTTCAACTGGTAAGCCCGACGGTAAAGGGCAAGAGCCTCTGCCTTTCGATTCTGGGCTTCCAGGTAAGTGCCTTTTTCATACAGGTAGGCAGCAGCAAGAGGGTCCAGAGTGATGGCCTGATCGATGTGTGTGATCGCCTTTGTGAAATCCTGCCCCTCAAAATAGATGCTGGCCTGCTGGTAATGGTAAGAGGCATTTTTGGGGTTCAGTTGCTGGGCTTTGGCGTACGCTTGATCCATGGCTTTTCTATAGCTGTCTTCTTTGCGGTAGATCCACAATGTTCCCTGAATGTAGGCCTGATTGAGGTAAGCCTCAGCATCCAGAGGACTGATGCGGGTGGCTTCATCTGACAGGGCAATGGCACGGTCAAATTCAAAATCCACAAAGAGCTTTTTGCTGAGCTGGATGGTCTGGGTGCCTCGGTAATCCTGCAGGGCAAAATACAGGGAAAAGACACCCGCCGCACCCAGCAGAAGGGCAAGGGGTTTGACAACATTCATATGGGTCCCGTCCATGCTGAGAAAGAGTGAGGCACTGAAGGCAAGATGCCACAACAGAAAAAGATCGCCGTTTATCACGGCGATCCCTGATCAATGATCGGACCTTATCTGGTGCCGCTGCGTGCGGTCACTCCAGACAGCAGATCACGAACGAGGCTGCTGTTGGCAGAAGCCACCAGGAAAGACTGGAGGTTGCCCACATTGCTGAAGTCCGTTTTGCCCTGGTTCAGGCGGTTGGTCAGAGCGTTCTCATCAACCACATTGCAGGTTCTGGCTTCAACAGCTGCAGTGGCAACCAGCAGGTTGGTGGCCATGCTGGTGCCGGTCTTGGCAAGCAGTTCCAGGGTGTTGGGTTGCAGGCAGGCTTTGGTCACAATCAGGTTGAACAGGCTCTCAGCAGCAGCAGAGCGAGGTGGCACCAGGCTGGCCAGCTGGGCGTCGGTCAGAGGCTGAGCAACACCTTTTACTTTGGTAATGGTACGGATCACTTCATATCCGCTGATTCCACTCAGTTGAGAAGCGACAGTGGTGTTGTCCTGAGCGAAAACGGCAGGTGTGCTGAGAGTGGCAACACCCAACAAAGCTGCGATGATGATGGCTTTCTTTTTCATTGAATACCCCCTTTAGGAATAAAACTACCCAGAGAAGATTGTACCATAAACTGGCACAGGTTTAGGACTGTTTGCGGACTTTTTCGGCTTCTGGACGGTAACTGTAGTAGTAGTAGTAGTACCCATCCTTGCGGCTGGTGACCTTGTTGAGCACAAAGCCCACCAGATGGCAGCCTGCAGTGCGAATGTTTTTGAGGGTGGCTTCCACGTTGGCGGAAGTGGTCTGGTGGGCTTCCACCACCATCAAAATCCCCTGTGTGAAACGGGACACGGTGAGGGCATCGGCCAGAGCAAGAATGGGAGGGCTGTCCAGCAACACCACGTCATAGGCTTTTTCCCAGCGGTCCAGCAGTTCTGGGAGTTTTGCGTTGTTGATCACGTGGGCCGCAGAACGCTGGGGAATGCCTGCAGGCAGCATGTCGATTCCCTGGCTGACTTGCAGGGCCTGTGCTGCTTTGGGATTGATCAGTGCAGTTTGCACATCACGGGCTGGAGTGGTGGTGTCATTGTCTGCACCAGGCATGGCATGCCAGCCCAGAGGTTTGATCTGGGACCACACCTTATGCTGGGTGGGGCGGTGCAAGTCAAGGTCAATGATGAGCACTTTCAGGCCGGAACTGGCGAGCCCTTCTGCCAGAGCGGCAGTGACACTGCTTTTCCCTTCTCCAGAGCGGGAACTGGAAACCACCAGACGGCGTGCCCCCTTGTTCCCCTCGGTGTAACTCATCAGGCTGACCCGCAGGAAGCCCACAGCTTCATAGAGCATGCCTGAACGGGCACTTTCAATGATGCCACGTTGCAGGGTCTTGGTGTTGAGTTTGGGCAGTTTGCCCAGCACCGGGACCCCGTAAACCGTCAGGTCTTCATCGGATTCGATGCGCTTGCGCAGGGCATCCGAAACCAGGGCAAAGCCAGTGGCCAGGAACAGGGCGAGCAGGGTGGCGAGGGCAGCGTTGCGCACAGGCCGTGGGGACACGGGCACAGAGGGATCTTCCGCTTCAGAGACCAGGGAGAGGGTTCCAGTGGCAGCTTTCTCAAACACTTCAATCTGTGCGAGGTTCTGGTACACATTGGCACGGGCAGAGATGAAGGTCTGCTGTTCAATGCTGCCTGGCTGGGCACGCTTGATGTCTGCATCAAAAGCCGACAGCTGTTGTTGCAGACTGCTCTTGGCCCGCTTCAGACGTGCAGTTCCTCTGGCCACGTCCCAATCCAGCAGGGCCTGCGTGGCTGCATTGGCCAGAACGCTGGCTGCCTGTGGACTGCCAGCACTGGCTGTGATTTCGTAAACACCAGCCAGATAGACGTCCAGTTTGGCACGCACCTCCAGACGAGAAAAAGAGTTGCGGCTCAATTCTTCATTGAGGTCATCAATGATGAGCTGTTTTTCACTGGCACTGAGATTGCTTTGTTCCAGCGCCGTGATGATGTTGTTCACCACTGTGCGGCTGTGAATGGCCTTGTCCACTGCACCCTGGGGAAGTGGCGGTGCAGAAACCAGGGTGTTGTTGATGACGCTGTTGCCGTTGTCTGTTTTGACTGCGATCACACTGCTGACAGCTTCATACTGAGGGGCCTGTTGTTTGCTGATAAAATAAGTCAATCCGCCAGTGAGAGCTACGCTGATGCCGATGAGCAGGGCATTTCGGCGCAGGGTGCCAAATAGTTTGACGATGTCTATGTCGTCATTGCGTACGTTCTGGGTTTGTTCAAGCATCAGGAAAAGACCTCACGAGATGAAGCATCTACCCACTCTGGTACAGAACAGATGCAATAGGGACCGTTCTGACCCCATCTCCACATTCACCAATTGTTACACAAATGTGTTCAAATGTCTGCTGATGGGTCACAAAAAACAGTTTCAGAAAGTCTTAAGGTCTCTTCACCCACATGAACATCTGGCTTGAAAAACCTCAGAACCTGTTCGGTGGGCAGGTTGCCGACCAGTTCATCGGCAGCAAATGGACAGCCCCCAAAACCTCCTATGGCACCCTCAAACCAGCGGATGCCATGACGCCATCCTGCAGCAATGAGGGCATGGGTGTGCTCTGGTCGGGCATGCAGGTGCAGTCCCAGGGTGTCACTGAGGCCGTGACTTTGCATCACGCTGCAAACTTCTGAAATCAGATCAGGTGTTGCTGTTCCCACCGTATCTGCCAGCGCAATGTTTGGAATGTTCAGGTCTCTGAGGCGTCTGATGCTGTCTAGAACAATCGCCATGTTCCAGGGATCTCCATAAGGATTGCCAAACCCCATGGACAGGTAAACGACCAGGCCTTTTTGAGCTGCATCCGCCTGGGTCTTGAGGCGTTCCACCAGGTGCCAGGCTTCTGGAAGGGTTTGCCTTGCATTGCGCAACTGAAAGGTCTCCGAGATGGACAGGGGAAAACCCACACTGGTGACTTTTGGTTGTTGTGCAGCTCGGTCCATGCCTTTTTCGTTGGCAATGATGCAGAGGTAATCCCTGCCCTCTGGATCAGGCAATTCCCGGAGGACATCTTCAGTGTCCTGCATCTGGGGAACGGCTTTTGGGCTGACAAAGGAGCCCAGATCCAGATGGGTGAATCCTGCATCAAGCAGAGCATGGATGTAACGCACCTTGGTCTCGGTGGGAATGAAATGTTTGAGGCCCTGCCAGGCATCGCGCGGACATTCCACATATTTGATGCCTTCTGGAAAGAGGGGACTATTCATCGCGGGACTCCTGCCACCTTGGAGCGCGCTTCTCCAGAAAACTGGTGATGCCCTCGCGGAGGTCTGTGGTGGTGCGTGCCCAGGCATTCATCTGGGCAGCATGGCTGAGGGCTTCTTGCAATCCCATCGAAGGGAGGGTGGCGAGCAGGGATTTGCTGCTGCTCAGGGCCACTGGGGAGTTTCTGGCGATCTGTTCAGCAAGGGCGTTTGCACGGGCAAGCGCCTGTCCCGGCTCGGTGAGTCGGTTGATCAGGCCCATGCGGTAGGCTTCTGCCGCAGAAATGGCCTCTCCGGTCAGCAGCAGCTCACGGGCATGTTTTTCACCCACTGCACGCAGCAAGAAAATCATCACGATGGCAGCAACAAAGCCGAGTTTGACCTCGGTGTAAGCAAAACTGGCTTCACTGGAAGCGACCACCAGATCACAGGCACTGGCCAGCCCTGCCCCTCCAGCAATGGCTTTCCCCTCCACGGCTGCAATCACAGGTTTTGGACACATGTATATGGTCTCGAACAGGTGGGCCAGTTTACGGGAGTCCCGCAGATTGTCCTCGCTGCTCGATGAGAGCAGGTGATGCAGGTTTTTGAGGTCAGCCCCACTGCAGAAGACTTTTCCCTCTGCACAGAGCACAATCACCCGGGTGGATTCGTGGCTTTGCAGGGATTCGAAAGCGTCTTGCAGGTCCTGAACCATTTGTGGGCTGAGCGCGTTGCGGTTCTCGGGAGAGGCCAGGGTCAGGCGGGCGATGGGTCCATCGTGCTGGATGTGTAACATCGGAACCTCAGAAAAAAAAGTTTGGGTGTCCTCTCCAGAATGACAGATCGAGATGAAACCGTGTTCTGGATGACTCGCAGATCATGCTCCTGTGGACAGATGACGGATTGCAGAAGGGTGCAAGTGCTAAAACGTATGACAATTTTACAACGACAGTGGAAAAAAGTGTAATATATTGACAGCAACCCCAACGCATGATCCACCCGATGTGAATGAACGCGGGTCTGCCTCAATTTCCCCAGACGAAGGAGCGACGGATGTGGTTTGACATCACAAACGAAGAGAAAGCCATTGTGCTGAGCCTCAAAGATTTCCTGCTCACCAAAGCAGAACCCGGTGCCACAGAACGGGACCAGACCGGTGAATTCCCCCATGACCTCGTGAAAGCCCTCGGAGAGATGGGCGTGATGGGGGCGTGCACTCCAGAAGCATATGGCGGTTCAGGCTTAAGCACCCACACTTTTGCCCTGATCATTGAAGAACTCGCCAGTGTGGATGGCAGCCTGTGCCTGACGGTGGCCAGCCACAACAGCCTTTGCCAGGGCCACATCCTGATCGCTGGCACGGAAGCGCAGAAAAAGAAATACATCCCAGACCTCGCCAGTGCGAAAAAACTGGGTGCCTGGGGCCTGACCGAAGCAGGAAGTGGCTCAGACTCCGGTGGCCTGCAGACCCGCGCCGTGGAACAGAGCGATGGCAGCTGGATTCTGAATGGCTCCAAGAACTTCATCACCCAGGGCTCCGTGGGGGGCACCTATGTGGTCATTGCCCGCACTGATCCCCCCAGAGAAGGCAAAAGCAAAACCGATGGGATCAGTGCCTTCGTCTTCAACCGGGATGAGGTGTCGGGATTCAGTGTGGGCCGCAAGGAAGACAAACTGGGACTCCGGTCCAGCGACACTGCTCAGATCGTTTTTGAGGACATCCACCTGCCCAGAGAAGCCCTGCTTGGAGAGAGGGGACAGGCCTTCAAAGATGTGATGCGTGTGCTGGACGGCGGACGCATTGGGATTGGTGCAATGGCCCTCGGGCTTGGACGCGGAGCGATGGAATACGCCACCCGCTATGCCCTTTCCCGCAGCCAGTTTGGCAAACCCATCGCCCACCACCAGGCGATCCAGTTCAAGCTCGCAGACATGAGCACCGAACTCGAAGCTGCCAGACTGCTGATCTCCAAAGCGGCCCATCTGAAAGACACTGGACAGCCCTTCACAGAAGCAGCAGCCAAAGCCAAGCTCTACGCATCAGAAGCTGCCAACCGTGCCTGTGACAATGCCATCCAGATCCTCGGAGGGTACGGTTACATCCGCGAGTACCCTGTGGAACGCTTCTGGCGCGACAACCGCCTGACTTTGATCGGGGAAGGCACCAGCGAAGTGCAGCGCATGATCATTGGCAGACACCTGCTGGCAAAATACGCAGACTGATTCATTCTGGATCATGCAGGGGTGGGCCGCTGGCTCACCCCGTTTTGATTCACGCCTGTCTCAAAATCCCCAGCAGATGGTGCTTGGCGGTTTCAAGGTGCTCAACCAGAAGGGCACAGGACCTCTGGAGGTCCCGTTCGGTGCAGGCCTGCAGCAGGTTGCGGTGTTCCTGCTGGGAGGTTTTGTTGCGGTCCTCGCCACCCAGGTAGATGGCCATGTAACGGGCAGAGTTGGTGTGCAGCACGCGGATGGATTCCATCAGGCGGTTCAGGTTCGCAGCGCCATACAGGGTGGCGTGAAATTCCCAGTTCAGTTCCGCCAGACCTGCGGGATCATCGGTCTCATCCATGACATCCAGCAGGCCCCGGGCGCGGATGAAGTCGGTGGGGGTCAGGGTGGGGATGGCCCGTTGCAGAATGGTGGGTTCGAGGGCCATGCGCATCAGGTAGATTTCGTCCACCTCTTCAATGGAAAGCTCACTGACCACCGAACCCCGGTTGGGAATGAAGGTGACCAGACCCTCTGCTTTGAGCTGGTAGAGGGCTTCCCGGACAGGGATCTTGCTGACCCCGAATTCGGAGGCCACCTCGTCTTGTCGGAGGGGTTCACCGCCCCGGTATTTGCCCTGGATGATCGCCTGCCTGAGAGCATTGGCAATCATCTCAGGGGTGCTGGAAGGACTTTTGGTCTGAAAACCGCGTTTCATGTTCACCCCGGTGTTCACTGCCCGGACAGGGGAGTGATGCATACACAGATTATACGTGTATACACTCTTTGAACGTGTGAGCAGGACAGCTGCACTCCAATCTGCCCTTTATACTGCGGGCATGACCCTCCGAATCCTGGCCTTCGCAGGCAGCCTGAGCAGTGCGTCCTGGAACAGAAAACTGCTGGATGAAGCCCTGAGGTTTGCTCCTGAAACTTTTTCTGTCACCAGCATCCACCTGAAAGATTACCCCCTGCCCCTCTATGATGCCGATCTGGAAAAGGAAACAGGCTTGCCAGAGCCAGCCATTCAGTTGCGTGCCCTGATGAAGGAGCATCATGGGCTCCTGATTGCCTCGCCGGAGTACAACGGTGGCATGACGGGTGTGCTGAAAAACACCCTGGACTGGATGTCCCGCAAACATGGAACTGAACGGGGTCTGGACCCCTTCATGTACAAACCAGCAGCAGTGATCAGTGCCTCTCCGGGCCCTTATGGCGGAGCCAGATCCCTGCAGGCCACGGTCTTTTTATTGCACAGGCTTGGCTGTGTGGTGTTGCCAGATACCCTTTCTGTTCCCAACTGTGAAACGGCCTTCAACGGGGCAGGACAGTTGACCGGAAAGAACGAGAAAGCCCTCAGGCGGGTGATGGAAACCCTGGCCCGCATCACCCTGAAATTGAATGGCTGAGATCAGGACACTGTGTGTGCCGCTGTGCACCAGGAAGCAGGAAATTGCTTCCTGAGTTTGAGCACGGCCTCTTCAGCTTCCTGCTGGCTTTTTGCCAGGGCAAAACAGGTGCTGCCTGATCCACTCATCATCGGGCTGATCAGGTGGTGGTTTTGCAGGGCCTGCAGCACTTCGCCGATTTCGGGGTGTCTGGCGACCACAGCAGGTTCCAGGGCATTGAAGTAGGGCACCTCCTGCCTGTTGTGCAGGGCAGCAAGGATGTCCCGCAAAGGCAATTCCGGGGTGAACTGTCCTGTCTGATCCAGCCACAGGTAGGCGTCCCTGGCACTGACCTCTGTTCCAGGATTCACCAGCACCAGATGGATCTGCGGGAGCTTCATTGGAGAGAGTTTCTCACCGATGCCTTCTGCCAGGGCAGCCTGACCCACCAGAAAGAATGGCACGTCTGCCCCCAGCGACTTTGCCAGAGGATGCAGGTCAAGGTCAGAAGGAAACAGCGTTTTGAGGGCCATCAGGGTGGTGGCTGCATCGCTGGACCCTCCACCCACCCCTGAAGCCAGAGGAAGCTTCTTGTATAAGGTGATGTGCACCCCTGATTTGACGCCCGCTGCATCCAGATAGGCGCGGGCTGCACGGTACACCAGATTGCGTTCATCTGTGGGCAGGTCTGCCCCCTCCACCACCAGAGAAAGCTGGTCTGCAGGCCTGAATTCCAGGTGATCACCCACAGAGAGGGGAACCATCAGGCTGTGCAGGGTGTGGTACCCGTTCTCCAGAATTCCGGTGACCGAAAGCCCCAGGTTCACCTTGGCGGGAGCAAAACGTTTCAGGACGGTCACTGTGCAGAGCTCCTTTTCTGGTCCCAGATCTGGGCGAAGGCGGTGGCAAGCTCGAAATCTGCAGGGGTGGTCACTTTGAAGAGCCTGGAATCTCCCAGCACCAGTTCGACGTTGGAGGCGTACCGGCTGGCAAGCCCTGCATCGTCTGTGGCATCAAAACCCTCCTGCAGTGCCTTCAGGTGAGCGTCCAGAATGGTGTTCCTGCGAAAAGCCTGTGGGGTTTGCACAGCCCAGGTCTTGCTGCGGTCCACGAGGTAGCCCCAGAACCCACCAGAAGCATGCACGAGGGTATCCGTGGCAGGGAGTGCAGCCGTAACCGCACCACTTTGCACCACCCGGCCTTTGATGCGTTCAATGACTTTTGCGCTCAGGAAAGGGCGTGCAGCATCATGGATCAGCACAAACTCCGCCTCTGTGGCCTGCAGCAGCCGAAAAACCGTGTCCTGACGGGTTGCTCCACCCTCAATCTGTTTGACCCCCTGGTCCAGGGAGTGGCCTGCTGGAAGGGCCACCACCACCTCATCCACCAGAGGAGAGAGGTTGTCGATGGCGCGGTCCAGCAAGGTGCGACCGTTGAGTTCCACCAGGGCCTTGGGCACGCCAAATCCCAGACGGGTCCCACTGCCTGCAGCGGGAATCAGTGCAGCAAAACGGGGAAGTTTGCTCACTGTCCGGTCCACCTTTTCATGCGTCCGCTCTCCAGACCGAACTGGTCCAGAATGCGGGTGGTGAGGAAGGCCAGAACATCCTCCACGCTCTCAGGGGTGCTGTAAAAACCTGGACTGGCAGGCAGAATCACTGCCCCGGCATCATGGGCTTTCAGCATGTTCTCCAGCATCGGACGGGGATAGGGGGCCTCTCTGGGCACCAGCACCAGAGGCCTTCTTTCCTTGAGGGTCACATGGGCCGCCCGGGCAATCAGGTTGTCTCCCAGACCCAGGGCCACCTTCGCCAGGGTGGAACTGCTGCAGGGCACCACCACCATGCCCAGGGTGCGGTAACTGCCAGAAGCAATGCTGGCCGCCAGATTGCGGTCATCATGCACCTCACTGCCCAGGTCCAGCAGTTCCTGAATGGGGGTTTTGCCCTCGGTTTCCCACACCCGTTTGGCACCCTCCGAGACCACCAGATGGGTGTGCACCCCCAGGTCTTTCAAGGTGCGCAGCAGGTCCAGGGCGTAAGGGGCTCCGCTTCCTCCGGTGACGCCAACAACCAGTTTCATCAGGGTGATTCTGTCACAAAAAAGAGCCGGGGGCCAGGGGCCAGGGACTGAGAGCAAAACAGCAGCCTGGGCTTTCGTCAGAGCAATAGAATGCAGGCACACCATTTTTCTCCAGGGTTTCCAGAATCTCCTGGAGCACAGGACATCTCCACCATGGCACTGTATTTTGACTTGACGGTGTGATTTCAGCATTTACCTTGCTCTCGGCTCTCGGCATCCAGGCTCACCAAAATTTAGTACAACAGAAGCATGAGTCTTATCGAACAGGCCTGGAACGCTTTTGACGCTGGTGATTTCGAACAGGCCAGAACACTTTACGAGCAGCACCTTGATGCCCATCCCACCGACGAGCAGGCCCGTTTTGGTCTGGGTTATGTGTACGTGAACCTCGGGCTCTTTGAGGAGGCAGAAGGGCTTTACCAGGGGCTCTATCAGGAAGCCCTGCAATCCCAGGACCCCAGAGCCCATCAGGCCATGCACCAGATCGGCATGTTGCGGCGTGTTCAGGGAGATTACGCAGGAGCACTTACAGCCTTTGAGCAGGAGAAACCCCTGATTCCAGATGATCCCTTTCCCAGGGCCATCAACACCTATGAACTCGGTATGTGTCACCTGCGGCTCGGCAACACCGAAAAAGCCAGTGTGGAACTGCACACCAGTCTTTTTTACGCCCAGCGCAGCATGGACCCCATTGCCCAGGCCTGTGCCTACCGTGGCATTGGTGAGCTGCATCTGGCCCAGGACAATTACACGGAAGCGCAACCTGCTTTTCTGGAAGCCATCCGCTGTTTTGAGGCTGCAGGGGAGAAACGCGGGGTTGAGGACATCATCGAGTACATCAAGGAGCTTGAAGAGGCTTCCAGAAACAGCAATTGATGCTCAGAGCACTTCATGATTGGGCTGAAAGGTCACTCCAAACAGTTTGGTGATCTGTGACAGATCGGACTCTGGAACCAGGTATTCCCGTGCCACCCACTGCAGCTTTTCATCGAACACCAGATGGTGGATGTCTCCTGTGAGTTTGCGGGCCGCTTCCCTCAACAGGGTGGCATCGTCCACCTCTGAGGGAAGCACCTGAAAAATCACCACACGGTCACAGCAGGCAAACACCTGTTCCTGAATTTGTGGATCTGTGGTGTGGTCCAGCCAGATTTCGGACCAGTGGTCGTAATCGGGATCATCAAGGTCTGCGGGGAGCGCGAAGTTTTCTCCCAGCAGGGCTTTCATGTTCAGGTAGAACTGTCTGGGAGGTAGGGAGGTGATCAGGTCAAGGCCCATTCCCCAGTCTCCCAGAGGCCTTCTGCTGAACACCTCCCAGGCATGCTTGAGGGCATAGCTGTGGGCTGAGGCCTCATCAAAGAAAATCCGGTGTGGGTTGGTGCACACGTCCGCTGCAAACAGTGGGGCCATGGTCTCATCGGTGTAGAAAAAATCGCGCTCCACCACCAGAAAAGCCTTGTTGTTCTTCATGGAACCCTCCTGAAAAGACCGTGTTGCTTTCAGGATAGCGCTGTTGATGGCTGTTTGACATGTGCAGGTCCCATCAGGTGATCAGAGAGATGCCCCCAGCATTTCCAGACCGGGAACTTGCTGGGAGTTGATATGTCAAAAACCAAATTCACCCTGGTATTCTGTGAAAAAGGAGAATCAAGATGCCCAAAGCTTATCTGGTGATGGACCGCGATTACCTGTACAACGATGAAACTTACGCACCCTGGTTTGACGACAACATCTGCACCGAACCCATCCGCATTCTGGACACCCGTGAGGAAGCCGAGCAGTTTGCCAGAGAACTGGCATTGCCCCGTTTTCGCAACCTGTTGCTGGGAGACTATTCTCTGGGGTCGCCAGACCAGGTGACTTCCCTTTCACTGCCCGAGCTTTATGAGAAGCTCTCGGAAGCTACAGGAGACGTTTCAATTCTGCAGGCAGGAAGAAAATCTCCAAAAACGGCCTGGGCAGACATCGAAATTCCAGCCCACCTCAGCGATGAACGCCTGCACCAGGTGATGGACGTGCTGGACAGAATCCGCTTCTATGAAGTGGTGGAAAGCACCAGCGAAGACCCTCAGGCTCTGGAGCAGGCCAGGACCCTGATCAATGCAGGTGTGGTGGACCCCTCACAGCAACTCTACCGGGCTTACCGTGTGCCAGAAGAAGACATTGCAGAGGCCGTCAAGCTTTTCGGGCTGGAGTTCGAGCCTTTCGATGGGGGTCTCTGATGGCCCACCCCTACCACCACGCCCGCAGTTCAGCCCGCAAATTCGGCGGGGTGCCCGAAGACTACCTGGAGATTCACAGCTGGTTTGACCAGACCAAAGCCTCCTGGGCAGACCTCCGTCACCGCGCTGTCCTGCACTCCAGTTTCGGCATTTTCCTGTGTGAACAGGTCTTCGGGGTCACCATCACCCGCAAATCCGACGGCAAGGTGGTCCCCACCCGCCTGATTGGAGAGCAGCATGTCGTGGAAGACCTCGGGAAGATCCCCACCCTGCAAGACTGGCTGGAAGACCTGCCCTTCAAGGACTGGATGCTCAGAGGGGCCAGACCCCTCAGTCGGGAACTTGGAGAGGAGGTTTCGAGGGAAACGCCAGAGTCAGGGTCCTGAGGGGTAAGATCCCCCCGCACCGCGCTTCGCTTGGTGGTCCCCCCTTGACGAAGGGGGGGGTGGGAAACTCAGCTGGAAGCCCTCCCAGACAACTAACAATCCCCCTTATCAAGGGGGACAGTCCCGAGTGAAACGAGGGACAGGGGGATCTGGCCTCAGTGCTCCCACACGCCCACCACAAACCCCGGCAAAACCTACAACCACCCCTTCTCCCGTGCCATTCGCGCAGCTTCCACCCGGTTGCTGGCCCCGAGTTTGGAGATGGCCTCCGAGAGGTAGTTGCGCACGGTGCCCTCGGAGAGGTGCAGTTTTTCGGCGATCTGGTGAGAGGTCATGCCTTCATGGGCAAGGCGCAGCACCTGGCGTTCCCGGTCGGTGAGGGGGTCCTGGTCGGACCAGGCTTCTGCGGCCAGCATCGGGTTGATGACGATACCTCCTGCGTGCACCCGCCGGATGGCATCTGCGAGTTCATCGGATGGGGCGTCTTTCAGCAGGTATCCCTTGACGCCAGATTCCATGGCCCGGCGCAGGTAGCCTGCACGGGCGAAGGTGGTCACGATGATCACACGGGTTTTTGGGAGTTGCTGTTTGAGGTCCTGGGCAAGCTCCAGGCCGGTTTTCTCGGGCATCTCGATGTCGGTGATGACAATGTCCGGTTTGACCTCCAGCGCAGCTTTGAGGGCTTCGGCCCCATTCTTGGTGGCGGCCAGAACCTCAATGTCCCCTTCAAGCTCCAGCAATGCTTTCAGGGCACCCAGGATCATCACCTGGTCTTCTGCGATCAGGACGCGAATCATGCGGGCACCCCCTGGATGGATTTCTGGGGGTCCTGCTGGCCTCTGGGGATGCAGACTTCGATGGTGGTGCCAGAGTGGTTTTTCACGGAGAATTTTCCTCCCAGGGCTTCGGTGCGTTCCCGCATGCCCTTCATGCCGTTGCCGATGTGTTCTCCCACGCCCACCCCGTCATCGATGATCTTCAGGATGATGTTGCTCCGTTGTTCTTCCAGGGACACCTGGCAGTTCTGGGCTTTCGAGTGGCGGATGATGTTGGTGATGGCTTCCCTGAGGATCAGTTGCAGGGCGCTCTGCTGCTCAATGTTCAGTTCCACTTCGGTGACGAGGTATTCCAGTTTGATGCCTGCGGCGTCCAGGGCAACTTTGGCCCGTCCCAGCTCGCTTTTCAGGTCCGTGCCCTTGTAGCCCTGCACGGCCAGACGCACTTCGGTGAGGGCGTCCCGTGAGATTTTCTCCACTTCCTTGATTTCCTGCTTTGCCCGCTCGGGGTTGCGGTCCATCAGTTTGGAGGCCAGTTCAGTTTTCAGCACGATCACGCTCAGGGTGTGCCCCAGCAGGTCGTGCAGGTCACGGGCAATCCGTTCCCTTTCTGCAATGCGGGCCAGATTTTCTTTTTCTTTCTGCAGGGTTTTCATGCGCATGCCCGATTCCATCGCTGCATATCCGAAGTGGTTCCCGATGGCCACGGACACGGTCAGGAGCATTGTGGTGATCAGGTCGCCCCAGTGGATGTGCTGCACCACAATGCCCCAGACGAACACTCCCAGTGCAGCAACCGCTGTGGCAATGGTGATGGTCAGGCTGCGCTGGAAAGCCCCCAGACTTGCTGCATACACCAGGAACGTCAGGCCATTCCATTCAAAAAGAGGCATGCCGACAAAAAACGCCAGGAAGCACCAGAGCACAGCCACGATGTTCCAGTAAGGAAAACCCTCCAGGGGCCGTTCGGGTTTGATGGTGCGGAACACCCAGAAGTACAGGGCGAGAAAACCCGCAATGAGCAGACCCCCCTTGAGGACATCCATCACACCATGGATGTTTCCGATCATGTTTCCAATGGGGAAGGTCAGAAAGAAAAGCCATGCCACGGGCATGAAGCGGAACATGGAGTCTCGTCTTGCGTTCATTGCATCTCCAGTCTAAACCTCCCCCCCATGCCTGTGCACAGGGGGGAGGGAAGTGCTCAATCAACCGAAGTTCTTGCCTTCATCTCTGCGGTAGGCGACCAGGGCCATGGCAAAGAAGATCACGGCGTAACCGGCAACCCAGGCCCAGTGCACCAGTTCGGTGGTGTCGCTTTTGGCACCAATGTTCATCCAGCCAATCTGGGCGAAGTGGTAGGCGGGAGTGTAGGGGGCAATGTTGCGCAGGAACTCGGGCATGAATTCGAGGGGCATGAAGAGGCCACTGGCGAAACTCATGGGCAAAAAGATCAGGTTGGCAATCCCGGCAGCACTGTTGGGACCCCCCACGTAACCGATCCACAGACCCAGGGCCACGAAGGCCGAAACCCCGATCAGCAACTTGCCCACGCTTTTGGCAAACAGCAGCACATCGTAGTCCAGCTTGCCGACAAGACTGGCAAACAAGGCCAACAGCGCGATGATGAAGATCCCTTGCAGGAGTGCATTTACGACTTTGCTTGCGAAATACATCAGGGGATTGAGAGGGGTGACCCGCATGAGTTTCTGCCAGCCCAGACCCCGTTCGGCAGCAATGGAGACCCCGAAGGCAAAGAGCGAAGTGGAAATCAGGGAATATGCACTGAAGGAGACCAGGATGTAGGTTGCGGCATTCACTCCACCCAGCTGGTTTTTGGCGTTGGGCAAACCAAAAATGGCGAAGAACATGATGGGGAAGACCAGGGTGGGAATCAGGTAGGCAGGCATGCGGACCAGACGGATCAGTTCAGAGTAGACCAGATACAGGAATCGGTTCATGAGGTTCCTTTCGCAAAATAACGGCGGTTGAGTTTCCTGCCGTAGATGGGAAGCACAAAGAAGGGCAGGGCGACCAGCACCCAGAACGACCACTGGGGCACATCAAACATCCTGAAGAGGATCTGGTTGAGGGTGGCAATGCACACGAAAGCCAGACTGGACAGCATGTTGTTGTAGTGCAGGCCGATCCAGCGTGGCCCCAGTTTCCTGCGGTTCAATACGGCCCAGTAGGCCATCAGGGTGAAAAAGAGCCCGATGGTGGTGATGACTTCAAAAGGGCTGATCTCAGGTCTGCGGGCACCAATCAGGTAGGCAGAGGCTGCAAAGCCAAGCCAGGACAGCAGGTAAGCTTTTCCTGCAATGCGGTGCAGAGGAGCTTTTCTCTGCAGGTTCACTGCGGTGAAGCCAGAAAGCAGTGCCGTGCCGGCGGTGACCACATGAAAGAGGACCAGTCCGTCCATGTCAGTTTCTCGCGGTGAGGTTCAGGAAGGCTTCTTCCAGGCTTGCCTTGCTGACTTCCAGATCCGTGATGTCGTGGTGCAGGATTTCCCGCAGGGCGGCTTCCGGGGTGCGGGTGTACACCTCGTTGACCCCGTTGATGTTCACGCGGGTGACCCCTGGCAGGGTCCTGAGTTGCTGTTCCTGGACCTGTCCGTGGAAACGGATGCGGGTGCCCCCCACCTGTTCTTTGATGGCTTTCGGGGTGCCCTCCACAATCACTTTGCCCTGGTCAATCACCAGCACACGGTCCGAGAGGGCGTCGGCCTCTTCCAGGTGGTGGGTGGTCAGGATGACGGTCTTGCCCTGGGTCTTGAACTGGCGCACACTTTCCCAGAAAGCTGTTCTGGACTGCACATCCATCGCCACTGTGGGCTCGTCCAGGAAGAGCACATCCGGGTTCCCACACACACTGAGGGCGAAACTCAGGCGTCTGCGTTGACCTCCAGACAGGTTGCCGCACAGGCGCTCTGCAATGTCCATCAGGTCGGCCATTTCCATGACCTGACGGGCCGGGAGGGGCCTGGGATACAGCCTGCGAAAGAGTTCCACCGCCTCTTTGACTTTCAGGGTTGCCGGGAGGTCGCTTTCCTGCAGCATGGCCCCCAGGCGGGCTCTGGCGCGGGGAACCCTGGGGTCCATCCCGTACACTTTCACGGTTCCGCCCGTGGGTGCCCGCATGCCCAGCATGATGCTGATGGTGGTGGTTTTTCCTGCCCCGTTGGGCCCCAGAAAAGCCAGGACCTCTCCCTGGTCTGCAGAAAAAGTCACGCCCTTCAGGGCTTCAACGTTTCCAAAATGCTTTGTGACATTCACAACTTCGATGGCTTTCATGCCTCAAGGGTATGCAGAAACACAGTTCAGCAGTAGTCACGGGTGTCAAAGGTTGCAGGTGACAAGTGTCATCTGTGCAGAAGGCAAAAGGCATGCAAGGCTCAGGCAAAAGCCCAATGAAAAGCTGTGCTTCAGCTCTGGTAATCAAATGGACGGCTGCAATGGCCTTCTGCTTTCTACCTTCAGCCTTCTGCTCCCTCCCAGATCACACCCTGCTGCACTGTGATCAAGCATACTGAAAGAAGCATGCACCCCCAGGAGGCGATGTCCCGATGAAGTTTCCCGAACAAGACCCCACTCCGGTTCCGGCCATCCCCTCCAGCCAGACCCTGCAACGGCTGCTGGACCTCAGCAGTGAGGGAATGATGGTGCTGGAACCTCAGGACAGCACCTCTGACTGGACGGTTCGTTACGCCAATGCCAGTGCGGCACGCATCACCGGCCTGAGCGAGACGGACCTGCAAGGGCAGAGTTTCAAGAGCCTGTTCCCCCTTTCGGAATCCGATCTGGCCCGCATGACCCAGGGAATGGAACTTAATGCAGGCAGTTACCAGCTCACCATCACCCCTCTGGGAGATGCCACGATGGCAGTCACCTGCAGGCCCCTCCAGCAGAGCATGGACCACCTGCTGGACCACACTGACAGCTTCTTGCGGGTGTATTCCAGGGATGGGCAGTGCACGTATGCGTCACCTTCTGTGCAACGGTTGCTGGGGTACAGTGCAGATGAACTTCTGCGCCTGAAACCAGAAGCCCTGATCCACCCTGAAGACCAGCGGGTGATTCACAGCGAACACCACATCAACCTGCAGTTTGAAGACCTCGGGGAGGATTTTCCTTTCGAGTACCGCATTCTGAACAGTGCCGGAGAGATCCGCTGGGTGTCTTCCCGTTCCCGCAAAGTCCTGGGCAGCAACGGTGAACCTGAGTTTCACCTGACCACCAGTGACATCACCTCCCGCAAGCAGGCAGAGCTTGATGCCCAGGAAAGACAGGAGCGCTATGGGGCCCTCCTCAACCTGACCTATCACTTCGAGACCGTCAATGATCCCGATGATCTGGCGACCGGGGCGCTCAGGGCTGTGCTTCCCCTCACCGAGTACCGCTATGGGGGGTACATCAAGTTTGTGGGTCAGCAGGGGGTCATGCTGTGGTCGTCTGGCGGGCCAGAACTTGAGCAGGAATTGAAAGGGATCGCCCAGCGGGTCAACAAGATCCGTTTCCTGTTGATGTTCCGCAAACTGGGTCCGCAACTGTACCAGTCTGGAAGCACCCCTGCCCTGGACCAGCTTCTGGGCAATGCTGAGCTGTGGGCCAGTTTTGGTGTGCTGCCCATTCACGGCAATGGCGAAGTGCTGGGATTCCTGCTGCTGGGTGCGCCCACACGCATGACAGCTTCGGAATCCACCCGCAAGCTGCTCACTGTGGTCTCTGAGCGGGTCAGCCTGACCTTCGGGCGTCTGGTGGACATGGCCAACCTGCAACGGGCCAGGGAGGAAACCCTGCGCGCGATGGGTCTGGTGCTGGAATACCGGGATTTCGAGACCAAGGGCCACACCGAACGGGTCACCGAACTGGCAGGCCGCCTCGGGAAACGCCTGAGGGTCAGTGAGGAAGAACTCGATGACCTGCGTCTGGGCGCCTACCTGCACGATGTCGGCAAGGTGGCCATTTCGGACATGGTGCTCTTGAAACCCGGCAAACTCAATGAGGAGGAACGCAAACTGATCCAGGAGCACCCACAGGTTGGCTACCACCTCCTGCAGCAGATTCCCACCCTGAGGCCGACAGTGCTGGATGTGGTGCTGTACCACCAGGAACGCTGGAACGGCACAGGCTACCCTGAAGGGCTCAGTGGCAAGAGCATTCCGTACCTGGCCCGGATTTTTGCAGTGGTGGATGTGTACGACGCCCTGACCAGTGACCGCCCCTACAAAAAAGCCTTCGACTGGAAAACCGCCTGTGACATTCTGGAGAAGGAATCGGGCACTTTTCTGGACCCCGAGATCACCCAGGAATTCATCCGCATGATCACCGAAACCCATGCAGAATCGCCCGTGCAATCTGGAGAGTGACGCTGGGCTGCAGCAATGGCGTAAGGCAAATTGACAGTGCGATCCTGCACTGTTTCTTCTACAATCAGAACATCAGCCTGCCTGTGGGACTGATGGGCGACTTCCGAGACATACCTCTGTAGTGTGAACCTTCTGTCGCCCTGCCTACTTCCCGGGCAGGCTGTATTTTTGAAGTTTGCAGTTGACAGTTCAGAGTTTACAGTTTTTCTGTCTGGCAAAAGCTTTTGCTCAGGAAGTCTGTGAACTGTTCACTGCCAACTGTGAGCTGTCTACTTTCAAGGAGAAACCCATGGACATTGCCCGCGAAGACCTGAGCCTGTTTCTGAACGCCTGCGCTGCTGCCACCGCACAGCGGGAGTTTTACAGTTCAGAGGAGGAGCAGCGGGTGTCCCTGACTTTTCTTCATGAGTACATTTGCGGAAACTACCGCACCCTGTACGCCAGAACGCTGGCTGCAGGGATCAACCACCACAATCAGGCAGAGGTGATCTTTCAACTGCTGAGCACAGGGAAAGCCTGCCCGCCAGACTTCCGGGCCACCGAAAACCAGCTGATCACAGCTGCCCTCAGGCAATTGCCCTCCCAGAGGGCCTGGAAGTTGCTTCAGCGTTTGCAGCGCTCAAGGGTCAACAACCGGCGCACCCGCAAGGTGATCGAGGGGTTCATCCAGAGCCGCAACGACCTGCCTTTTGATGCTGTGAAGTACCGCCACAAGGTGAAAGCTTCCATGCAGCACGCCCACATGAAAAGCACCGGAGAGGTTTCCCGTTTCCTGTTCGAGGGACTGAAAAAACCTTTTGAGACCCCGCTGCTGGAGCAATATCGGACCGCCCACTACAGCAAAGAAGCCCTCTATGACCTGCCTTATTCCATTGCAGAGGGGTTTGCGGCAAAGCATGGTGTTTCCAGAAAGGATTTCCTGAAGCGCATCGAGGGAAAACTCACCGAGCGTGAACGCCTGAGGGTGCAAAACAGCAGCGAGGGCAAAATCCAGTTGAACCCTGAGAAGCTCAGCCTCACCGAGTTGTGCTCTTACGTGCTGGGTCTTTCTTTGCAGGAACGCCGCAGCAGGGGAGAAGAGCTGATGTCCTTTCTGACCCGTGCCACGCGGGCCACCCTGCGTCGCGCGGGAAGACTCCCTCTGCCCGAGCACAAAGTTGCAGCAATCCTGGACAACTCCTACTCATCCAGCGGGTCCAGCATGAAGCAGAACCGTCCTCTGGCGGTGGCGATGTCCGCTGATTTTCTGCTGGGAGCCTCCTGCAGCCAGTACCGCGCATTCTGGACCCATCCGGTGGGAAATCCCTTGCTCAACCATCCGAAAGGCCAGACCTACCTGGCAGAGCGTCTGCTGGATGCTCTGGAATGGGGAGCCCAGACAGTGCTGGTGGTCAGCGATGCCTGCGAGAACGATGTGCCTGATGCATTCGAGCAGACTTATCAGGCCTACAGGCGAATGGGTGGGAAGGCCAGCATCATCCACCTGAGCCCTGTATTTGATGCGGAGACCTATCAGGTGAAACCCCTTTTAAAAGACTTGCCTGCGCTGGGCATCCGTGCAGGAGAGGACCTCGCGACCACCCTGGCCTTCGCGAGGTTCAGTGCCAGAGAAACCACCCTGCTGGAACTTGAAACCTACCTGCAGTCCCGCGTGGACGCCCTGATCGGGCAACTGGAGAGACAGCCATGAGCACAGACACCCTGAACCTGACCGGCCTGCGCGCCGCACCCTCACAGGTGTGCGGGGCCTTCCGTCTGGTGCCGTTGCTGCGTGAGACCCCCTGCCTGGACGTGCGCATGACCCCTGAGCGTTACCAGCAGGCCTACAGCCAGGTCAAACTGGACGATGGCACCGAATACTGGGCGTTCATTCCTCACGGGTACATCCTGGACTGGGCGAAGGGCAATGAAGCCACCGTCAGCATGGGAGGACAATTGAAAAGGGCCACCCAGGGCAAGAGTCCGCCCGAATGGTTCACCATCCAGACCCACCACCGCATGGTGAAACGCCAGAACGCCAACAGGGTTCGCCTGCTGCCCCTGCACCTCAGCATGGAGGCTTTTCTGGGGCTGCACTTCGGAGGACCGGACATCGCATGGCCCGAGTACTCGAAGTACGCGAAACGCTATGGACTGGGATTCCGCAGTGAAACAGCGGTCTCTGGAAGGGGCCTGTACAGGTTCGAAGAGGCCCTGCGCACCTTCGAAATCCATGAAGGCCAGGTGGGTGTCCTGATCTACACCGCAGAGAAACTGGCCAGTGTTTTTGTGGTGCCTACTCCTCAGGATTACCGCCTCCTGCACCAGACCCTGCTCGATGACTTCTATGGAGAGCTGATCTACAGGTACGCAGTGTGGCTGAACCATCAGGAATTGCCTGTCAAACTGGACGTGAAAAATGCCCGTTCCCTGTCTGACCTGCGCTCTGCTTTGCAGGAAGCCAGAACCCTCTGGGCCGAATTCAGCACCCAGGGCATGGGCCTGGATTTGCTGGGCCGCAGCATCCAGCGTGAGGTGATCTACAAGCCTGCCCAGTTGCGTCTGGAGCGCTTCATGACCGATCTGGACCTGAGCACCACCAACACCATCGGGGAGCGTCTGGTGCGCAGCAATGGCGAGGTGCTGTACCTGAAGACCTTCCAGCTTGGCGCAGACCAGACCAAAAGGGCATGGTGGCTGTCTCAGCTCGCGAAGCACCACTGGCACATTGACACCACAGCCCAGGCCCTGAACCTGACCCGGGATGAGGTGGTGCGGGGAATGCAGAGGGCAGGGTTCGGGTACCTGCTCAATCCAGAGTTGCTGAAAAGGGCCACCAGAAAGCGTTGAGTTCAGCCTTCTGATTTTAGCCCTCGGCGCTTGGCTCTCGGCTCTCGGCTTTTTGCCTTCAGCCTTCTGCCTTCTGCAAATTGCATGCCTCCAACCTTCCAAATCTGCAGAAATCCCCTAAAATGACGTGTATGGACTTCCTCACCCCGGAGCAGCTCCAGACCCTGCGCGCCCCTCTGATCCGCGAAGAGAGCAGCGAGGTGCTGGAACGCCTCAACACGCTATTTGCACATGACTGGAGTCTGGAACTCGATGTGTTCGATGTGGAACACCCCACCGTCCGGGCACGCCTTCGCATCCAACACATCACCCGTGATGGACTGGGACAGGCAGAAAGCCTAAAAGAGGCTGAAAAAAGAGCCTTGCTGAGTGCAGCACGTGTTCTGGGCATGGGTACAGGGGAGGCCACTGCACAGGCCAGCACCGCACCTGCTGAACCTGCCAAACCCAAAGCCCACCAGCACATTGATGAATTGATGGAAAAATGCAACCAGGTGGGTCTGGGCCTGGAAGCGGCCAAACTGAGCATGCAGTACAAAGGCTACGGCGAAACCCTCGAAGACAGCCGCAAGCTCTACGTCGCCCTCAGGGAACTCCTGAAGAAGAACGGGCACCATGCTTAAGGTTTACGCCATCGGAGACGTGCATGCCAGCTGGGGCCACCTCTGGCGTGCCCTCAAAGCCACCCCCCTGATTGACGACCAGGGGAACCCCACCGCCCTGATGAAGTCGGGAGATTACCAGCTTGTTCTGACCGGGGACCTCATCCACCCCAAGACCCTGATGGAATACTCCCTGATGACCGGCATCGACAATTTTGATCCTGAAAACCCCCAGCACCTGTCGAGTGCAGCCCGTTCCCAGATCCGTGAACTGAACCGCCTGAAGCGCACCTTCGATGCCTGTGAGGGCAACATGCACATTCTGCTGGGCAACCACGACGATGCAGCCCTGACCCACAAGTTCAGCCTGGGCTCGGGGTTTGGCACCAAGCACAATGAGTTTGACCCTTCCAAAGGCGGCCGGGAATTCCCTGAAGAGTTGCGGACCTGGATGGAAAGCTTCCCCAGAGAGATCATTGTGGGGCGCACCCACTTTGCCCATGTGGGACCCATGCCCACCCATGCCATCTTCGATGAGTTCTTCTATTCCACCCGGGAGCACAAAACCTGGTGGGAGGAACACCCAGACTGGGTGGAGATGTTCGGATATGTCTTCGGGGTTTATGGTCATACGGTGATGAAAGACGGCATCCACATGGACGCAGAGCAACGGGTCGCAATGATTGATGCGCTGGAAGCCGGTCAAATTCTGGAACTCACCTTTGGGCCGGACCTTTCCCAGAAACCAGAAGCCAGAATCTTAAGCTTTAAAGCCTAAGGGTGTTGACATAAATCCTGGGGTCATATATAGTTTTCTTCGCTGAAGGGCACGCCCGGAAGCGCAAGAGTGGTCCGGTAGTGTAGCGGTTAGCATAACTGCCTGTCACGCAGTAGGTCGCGGGTTCAAATCCCGTCCGGACCGCCACTCTGGCAAGGTAGCTCAGCTGGTAGAGCAAACGACTGAAAATCGTTGGGTCGGCGGTTCAAATCCGCCCCTTGCCACCACAATCCCCAGATGGAACTCCCATCTGGGGTTTTTTTTGGTGATCATGCCCTGGGTGAGCACAGCTAAAGCTCGAGACCCAGACGAAAAAGGAGGACTGGAATTCCAGTCCTCCTTTTTGTTGCAGATGGATTTGAAGATGTTCAGGGTTGAGGCACAAGAATCGGGGTGCTGGAGGACTGGAGGGAGAGAACCCCCAGCTGATTGTCGCTATTGGCTCCCCAGCAGTAGCTCTTGTTGTCCATGGAAATTCCACAGGTGTGAAAGACTCCAGCCACCACAGTTTTGAACAGCACAGGGCCAACTGCAGGTGTAGGGGTCAGGTGAACGGATGTCATGGTTCCATTTCCAAACCTGCCCCCCAGATTTTTGCCCCAGCAGTAAACTTTCTGATCGGTGGCCACTGCACAAACGTAACCATGATCCGGGCCGGACAACGAACTGAGGCCATTGCCTGCAGAAATGCTGGTGAACTGCAAGGCGGTGTTGACAGCTTTGGGGACAATGCTGCGGAACTGGGTGCCATCTCCCAGTTGACCTTCGAAGTTGGCTCCCCAGCAGTAGGCTTTCTGGTCAAGGGTGAGGGCACAGGTGAAGCTCTGTCCAGTGGTCACCGTGGAGAACTGCAGGTCTCCGAAGACCAGCTGGGGGACGGCAGTGCTGGTCAGGGTTCCGTTGCCCAGCTGTCCTTCAGAGTTGGAACCCCAGCAATAGATGGTGTGTTCAGGGGTCACACCACAAGTGTGGTTTTCAGCTGTGGAAAGGGAGGTAAAGGTGTGGCCCCCCTGCACTGGATAAGGCACTGCTGCGACCGGGTCAGGAATGGCAGCAATGCCCAGGTGGTCCCCTTTTTCGCCCCAGCAGTAAGCTTTCTGATCGGTGGTGAGACCACAGGTGTGGGCTCGATAACCTGCCACCAGAGAAGCCCAGTTGTTGCCCACCGTGGGACCCGTGAGGTTGATGCCTCCATTTCCAAACTGCCCCCGGCTGTTGTCTCCATAGCACTGGGCGGTGTGGTCCACCGTCACCCAGCAGGCGTAGTACGTGCTGTTGGTGTGGACAAAACCAGCAGCAATGCTGATGACGCTTTTGTTCTCAGGCACCGCCGTGGGCAACCCCTGGACAGGAGACTCTCCCCAGCAGTAGCCCCGGTCATCCAGACCAATTCCACAACTGAGTTTGCGTTTCAGTGAAAAAGCCTTGAAGTCCTGGATGTTTCTGTGGGGGACTGTGAGGGACACACCTCCAACACTCGAGTTTCTGGCTGCAACGCCCAATTGCTCGAATTCGTTGTTGCCCCAGCAGACCACTTTCTGGTCTGTACGGATGGCACAGACATGACTGTTCCCGGCCGACACAGCTGTCAGAGGGACATCCGTTGCCACTTTGTTTCCGCCACAATAGGTTTCCTGAGTGGCGGTGATGCCACAGGGCAGTCCTGTTTCTCCAATGATGCTGGCAAAAACAATTTCTGTGTTGTTCGCATCTTTGACAACCTGTGGTTCACTGTTCTTGGTCCAGCAATATGCCCTGTTGTTGGTTGCAAAGGCACAGATTCTGCCGCTCCCAGTGGGGATCAGGTCCTGAAAGTTCAGGTCTGGCAGGATGGGGGAGGGCGTCATGTTGCCAGACCAGCAGTAAACTTTCTGACTGGTGGTCAGACCACAGAAATGGTGGTGACCGGCCCCAATCTCAGTGAAGTTCAGATTTCCTGTAACAGGTTCAGGAGTCGATGGAAACAAAGACATGGGGCTGCCCCAGCACATCGCAGTGCCACTGGGGGCAAGGACACAAATGCTGTGTGGTGGGTCTTCCTCGAGTATGGATTGGGCTCCAAAAGCCACAGCGGTGACCGTCATTCCATTGAGCCCCATATAAGATTCGTTGCAAATGACCTGTCCTGCGGCATTCAGACCACAGACCAGAGTTCTGGCAAGGTTGCTGGTGTCGATCAAAGACACCACATTCATTCCTGCACTGAGGCCAGTCGGAATGGTGGGTGTGGTCAGCCCATCCCCCCAGCAGTAGATGTCTTTGGTGGTGCTCAGACCACAGATGAACGTTTCAGAGGTGCCCATCAGTGAGCTGAACTTCAGGTTTCCTGTGACAGGGGTGGGTGGACCTGCAGGGGAAATGAATCCAGCACCCATCTGACCCACATCGTTTTTTCCCCAGCAGGTGGCTTCTCCTGCAGCGTTCAGGGCGCAACTGGTGTGGCCAAATGCAGTGATCTGGGCACTTGAGAACGTGGATGAAATGACATTCAGGGTGACTGTGGCGGTCTGGCCATCGGCACTGGTGGCAGTGATGGTGGCCTGTCCAATGGCCACAGCAGTCACGAGCCCTGAGGCATTCACCGTGACTGCATTGCTGTTGCTGCTCCAGGTGACCGGTAGATTGGCATTCAGCTGTCTTGTGTTCCCCACTTCCAGTGTGGTTGAAACAGGTGAAATGGCCAGTCGGGTTTTCACTGTGATGGTGACCGTGGCAATCTTGGGTTCTGCAGTCTGTGCGGTCAGTGTGGCTGTGCCCTCACGCAATGCAGTGACTTTGCCGGTGGCATCCACCGTGAAGATGGAGGTGTCACTGCTGCTCCAACTGGTGACCGGTTCACTGGCACGGTACTGCTGGGTGTCTCCAGCGTACAGGAAAGTCCTGCTGTCGTCCCGGGTGATCACAAGGGCTGTTTTCACCTCAATGGGCAAAATGGCCTGTCGGCCATCTGCGGTGGTGGCAGTGATGAAGGAGGCCCCCACCTTGACTCCGGTGAGCAGTCCAGTGTTGTCAATTGTGGCAACGGAGGTGTCACTGCTGCTCCATCCGACCACCGGTTCACTGGCGACCAACTGGCTGGTTCTTCCCACCTGAATGGCCCCGCCCATCACCGTGATGGCAGGGGCAACTTTGACTTCGATTTCCACGGTGGCCTTGCGACCATCAGCGGCAGTGGCAGTGATGGTGGTTTTGCCCAGTGCTTTGGCAGTGACTTTTCCGGTGTTGTCCACCGTGGCCACCGTGGTGTTGCTGCTCGTCCAGGTCACGGTGTCATTGGCGGTCAGCTGCAGGGTTTTGTTCGGGGTCAGAACGCCACCTGCAGGGGTGATGGCGAGGTCTGGGGCAGCTTTGACCTCGATTTCCACGGTGGCCTTGCGACCATCAGTGGCAGTGGCAGTGGCAGTGATGGTGGTTTTGCCCAGTGCTTTGGCAGTGACCAGTCCAGTGGCACTGATGGTGGCCACAGTGGTGTTGCTGCTGATCCAGGTGACACTCTCGCTGGCATTGAGCTGCAACGTTTTGCCAGGGGCCAGCTGACCTCCTGGTGGGGTGATGGTGATGCTGGATTTGACTTCCAGTTGAGCGGTGGCTTTGCGACCATCGGTTGTGGTGGCCGTGAGGGTGGTTTTGCCTGGGGCTTTGCCAGTGGCGAGACCGGAGTTGTCGATGGTGGCGACAGTGGTGTTGCTGCTGATCCAGGTGGCGGTTTCGGTGGCGGTGAATTTGAAGGTTTTGCCGACTTCGACGGTGGCACTTTCGGGCTGGATTTTGACTGCAGGCCTGGGGGTGACGGGGTTGCAGGCAGTGAACAGCAACACCAGAAAGAGGAGGAAAAATGGGACAGGACGGACCATCATGAGCACTCCTTTGCATGAAAAAACACAATCTACAACTCTGCTGAACTGGGCTGCAAATGATAAGGCAGAGACCAAGTCCATTTTACACCTTCCTCTTTTTCTTTCAGGTGACGGATTTGAATGAATCCCTGAGCAGGGAAAAATGGCATGGTCTGATTGAAGAAAGAGAAAAGCAGAAAAATTGAGTTCAAAGGTCAAAAAACCCACCCTTCATGCATGTTCAACGGCTGAGATGTTGAACCTGACCCATAAAGACGTGAAATGTGGCATGGTGGAAGGCATGGGAATCCGTGTCGTGCCTTTTGTGCAGGGCGATCTGCCAGATCTGTGTTGCCAAGCAGGGGCTTGCATGCTAAAATAATTGCCGTTCTCGTTGCCTGTGGAGTATGTGTCAGACACCGAAACAGAAAAAATGATGTGCCAGCGTAGCTCAGGGGTAGAGCAACTGATTCGTAATCAGTAGGTCGTCGGTTCAAATCCGACCTCTGGCTCCACAAAAAATTCCCGCAAGAAGCGGGAATTTTTCATGTCCTGGGCTGTTCTGCCTCTGTGCCCTGTCCGGGAGTACCCCTGGCCCTGAGCCCAGGAAGCACGGTGTCTTTTTGATGGGTTCACCTTCAGCATTGAAAATTGAAAGTGTCTGTTTTGTGTAACCAAACAATAAATGTATGGTTTTTGTAAGATCACATGTATACAATGTTCTTAAAGTTCTCAATGCCTCAGCGATGTCTTTCGCACAGTCTTGAAGGTGGTGACCCCCATGTTTTGGATTCTGCTGTCTCTTCTTGCCCTTTTCTTCTTCCTGACCAGATGGATTCTCATTCTGGAGTCGCGAGAGCTACAGGAAACTGTGATCGCTGAACGATAAATAAGGACTGTCCATGACCCCTGACCCAGGGGTCATCTTTTGCTTGCGCGGAATCCGGCTTTCTGTGCCTTCTGGGGGGTGTTGAAGCAGCGCTCAGGATGGGTGCGGTTGTGGCAGGCTCCAGAAGGAAGATGCTTAATCTTCTCTCCTTTGCTGTTGATGGTTCTTTTGCTGGGGTGGTTTGAGGTACAGGCGGTTCTGGAGGCCAAAACAACCCCTGGGCCACAGCAGGGGTGCACAGGCAAAGTGCAAACAGCAGCAGATGCTTCATCTCCCATTCTCTCACGGATGCAACAGAGCCGCCCGGGTGCACTACACTGGAGAGACCATGCAAAGCGTGATTCCAGCCTTACGCATCACCAATCCTGCAGCGAGCATCACCTTTTATGTGGATCATCTGGGTTTTCAGGTGGACTGGGAGCACCGTTTTGAAGTGGGATTTCCGGTCTTCATGCAGGTTCAGAAAGATGGGATGCTGCTGTATCTGACAGAGCATGCTGGAGACTGTGAGCCAGGAGGGCTGGTGCATTTCCTGATTCCTGATGTGGACGCATATTACAGAGGGTTGCTGTCCAGAAATGCACCCATCACATCAGCACCCCATGAAGGTATTCCCGGGGTTCGCAGCATGACCCTCACTGATCCGGATGGAAACCAGCTGAGGTTCCTGACCCGCAAAAGTTGAAACAGGGCTGTTTTATTCCAGCGTTGGGATGGTGTACCCGGCTCCGCGCATGTGCATCACGGCCTGGGTGATGACGGATTCCACCACCGTTTCAAGCTCTGCATCGGCCAGATGGTAGGCAATCACCTCGCCCTGAAAGATGGCCTGGAACTCCTCAGTGGTTCTGCGGCGTTCCGGTCCTGTGTAGTCCTGTTGTTCCACACGTCTGTTGGTGTTGTCTTTCCAGGCGAATTCCACATCCAGGCTTTCCAGATGGGCCACCTGCTCAAAGAAGAAGGGACTGAGCAGGCTGCGCCAGTTCTGTTTCTGCAGGTCGGTGATCATACCTGAATTTTACGGGTTTGCGGATGATCCTCATGAAAACCTGGGGAATTCCCCTGAAGAAACCCTCAGGAAGATGCCCTGGATCTGTTTGCAGGAGGGCTGGCGTCCTAGAATGCAAACAACCCCAAGGACACCCAGGAGGACGGCATGGGTCCCGCAGAACACACTCCAACGCTGGTTGAGCAGCAAAAACATCTGCTGACGCTTTCTCCTGCATCTCCTGAACTGCTGCTGTTGGGCATGGTGCTCCCTGTTGAAACCATTGTGGCCCTCAAGTCTGCAGGGATTCCTCTGCGCTGGCAACCTCTGGGGGCCTGTTATACCCTGAAGCGTTTTGAAGAGGCCGCAAGACATGTGCTTACGGCCTGTGGGTGAATTCGGAGCGGTTCAGGTCTCTGAGGCTTCTGTCTGCACGAGGGTTTTGCTGCCCAGTTGCGTGCCCAGCGCAAGAGCACCCAGCAGCACCATCACCGCACCGGTCCAGTAGGGGGCAGAGTGACCCACCCTGGAATACAGTTGACCTGCGAGGCCTGGACTGACCACCTGACTGAGGGCATTGAGGGCCTGGCTGCCTCCCTGCACCCGACCCTGGGCTGTGGGACCTGCAGCTTTGGAGGTCAGGCTGCCCAGCGAGGCACCAAACACCCCTTCGCCAATCGCAAAAGCTGTGATGCTGACGTAAACCAGCCATCCACTGGGATACCAGGGAAGCAGGGCAATGCCCACCAGGCTCAGCAAACTGAGGGTGAGGCCGAGCAGCGCCACTCCACTTTCGCCCATCAGGCGGATCATCAGGCCCAGCAGCAGACCCTGCACCACAATGTCTGAGATGCCCACCATCACGAAGGCCAGACTGGTCTGGTCCGGTCCCCAGTGCAGGGTGTCTTTGACCAGCACTGCAAAGGTGGTCTGCATCATCACGAAAGGAATCATGAACAGCACTCCGGCAATCAACAGCATGCGAATGGAGGGAATCTGAAAGAGACCTGCGATCTGGGTGAAGGGATTGAGCTGTTTGAAGTGAATGTCCACCCTGTGTTCCTTTCTGTGGCTTTCTGGCAGAAAGAAAAATCCCCACAGCACATTCAGGAAGGTGACTGCTGCTGCCAGATAAAAAGGGGCTTCCAGGCTGATGTGGGAGGCCAGACCCCCCACTGCAGGACCGATGATGAAGCCACTGCCAAACACTGCCCCCATGATGCCAAAGTATTTTCCACGTTCCTCTGGCTTTGTGACATCTGCAAGGTACCCGAAGATTGCACTGAAGTTGCCTGCAGTCAGACCATCAATGATGCGGCCCAGGAACAGCACCCACAGGGCTCCACCCCAGCCAAAAATCAGGTAACCGATGGCGGACCCCAGCAGGGAGAGCAGCAACACTGGACGCCTGCCATAGCGATCCGAGAGGGCACCCAGCACCGGTGCAGCAAAAAACGAACACAGTGAATAGGAGATGGTCAGCCAGCCAATGGTGACGGCCAGCTGGTTCTGGTCGGTGATGTACCTGGAGACCAGAAAGGGAAGCACCGGGGCCACCAGGGTGAATCCCAGAGACCCCAGGAAGGCACTGATGAACAGAAAGAGCAGTGCATGACGGTGTCTGGGTGATGTGTGTTGAGGATCAGTCATGCTGCCAATCTAGCAACACCCTCCGGGGCAACACTTGAAAAAAAACGACATCGGCAGAAAAGACAGATGCTTAAGTCATCCTGCTTACTGGAGCTGCGGGTCCATGTTTCGCAGACGGTTTCGCACATCTCTGGAGAACTGGGATGGGGTGATGTGGGTGAGGCTGCGAAACTCCCGACAGAAATGTGCCTGGTCTGCATAACCCAGCTCGAAGGCAAGCTCGGTCAGGTTGATTTGCGGGTTGGCCCACAGCCGATTGTGGGCCTCCTCGAAACGGATGATTCTGGACAGCCATTTGGGGGTGATGCCCACCACCTCCTGAAACTGCCTTTCCAGATGGCGCACCGACACCCCCTGCTGGTCTGCAAGTTCACTGATTTTGAGCTGACCCCGCATCTGGTACAGGCTCAGTGCAGCCTGAATGCCTGCATGGTCATCAATCTCCCGCAGGGTCAATCTGCGCAGCAACCAGTCTTCAAGGGCTTCCAGAGCCCCGATGATGTCGTTGCGCTGGATCAGGTCAAGCACCAGCAGGGAAAGTTCCCTCAGGGCCACATGAATGGGTTTGAAAAAGACATTCTGGATGTTTTCTCCGGGGTGCATCAGTTCCCTGGCTGCCCACGGAAAGAGCTCCACACCCACCACCCGCGTGAGGCCCCGCGAAATGAAACGCACAGGTTCCTTCTGAAAACCCAGCATGTACACCTGGGGCAGGGGCTCAAGGCGTGAGCCCGCATTCAGGTCGGGCAGGTAAGCTTCACCCTGGTAGAAACACAGACGCACCAGACGCTCTGGAAAGAAGCGGTGCTGCTCGGTCTGCTGGGTGTGCAGTTCTTCCATGCTCCAGTAACTTCTGACCCGATTTTCCAGCAGGGGATGGGGTGCATACTCCCTGTAATGGTCCGGGTACAGGGGCGTGTGCAAGTCTGCGTTGAAAGGCTGATTTTCGGGCAGGGTCAGGAGAGCAGGCATCGGTCAGGTCCTGAAGGCACCACAAAAAAGTTGCGGCATGAGGAGGGGTTGATGATCAACACTTCCAGCATAACGCAACTTTTTCAACTCAGGATGGAATTTGTGGGACCCCGCACTCAGTGGTGTTTGATCTTGATGGGGCGAGAATGGGCGTGTTTCTGGGCCGCTTCCACTGCAAGTAAAACCAGATAGACGATGGCAGTACCAACGACTGGTGTGGCAAGGAGCAGAATCAGGCTTTCCATACCTCACAATAGAACCAACAGCTGAAGCCAGAAAGTCATAAACCTCGCACAGTTGCTTCACTTCCCACGAATCACTCATTGTTTCTTTTGGGACGGGGTGCGTTAGGTGTTTTTCAGCGCCTGCAGCTCAAATTCGTTGCGTAAAATGCTTCTCATAGATAACACGCACATGATGTGGAACATGCTCATTTTGCTCAAGAGAGTTCCTCTGTGGTGCTTTCAGGGATCTCCCTGAGGTCAGACTGCAGGGCTTCTCATGCAAGACAGGAAATAATGGGCCATGACCCCTGCATTTGCTGAACGGCTGACCACGCCAGAGTTTCAGGAGAATCCCTATCCGATTTACCGTGAATTTCGCGACCAGTCTCCTGCCCTCTGGTACGGTCACAGCGGAGCCACTGGAGGCATGTGGTTCATCACCCGCCATGAGGACGCCGAAATGGTGCTCAAAGACCAGCGTTTCACCAAGGACATCAGTCGGGTCACACCCACCCCGCGTATGATGGCCCACCACATGCTGGACGCCGATCCACCAGACCACACCCGCCTGCGCGGACTGGTCAGTCAGGCTTTCACACCCAGGGTGGTGGCGGCCCTCGAACCCAAAATCCGCAGCATCACCGAAGAGCTCATTTCACACACCAGAAAAGGGGAGAATTTCTCCCTGATTGAACACCTCGCGTTTCCCCTCCCCATCATTGTGATTGCGGAACTGCTCGGGGTTCCCGACCGGGACCGCCACCTTTTCCGGGACTGGTCCTCCTCCCTGATTGATGGGGCAGACATCCTGACCTCTGGACCCGGCAGCAATCAGGAAGTGCAGATGGCCCTCGGGAGCATCTTCAGGTACTTCGATGAACTCATCAAGGTGCGCCGCCAGGACCTGCAAGACGACCTGATCAGCCTGATGATTGCCGCAGAGGACAGCGAAGGCAAACTCACCCACGGAGAGATTCTGTCTTCCTGCTTCCTGCTCCTGCTGGCTGGACATGAAACCACCATCAACCTGATTGGCAATGGGTACCATGCCCTCCTGCAACACCCGGAACAGTTTGAACTGCTCAGAACCCATCCTGAACTGCTGTCCTCGGGTGTGGATGAGTTGCTGCGCTACGATGCCCCTGTGCAACGGGCCACCTTCCGGGCGGCTCTCGAAGACATGGAAATTGCCGGAACCCTGATCCGCAAGAACCAGCAGGTGGCCGCTGTGATTGGATCGGCCAACCGGGACGAACGGGTGTTCCTCAACCCCGATGACCTCGATGTCACCCGCCTCCCCAACAAGCACCTGAGTTTCGGACGGGGCATCCACTTCTGCCTGGGCGCACCCCTGGCCAAGTTGGAAGCCCAGATTGCCTTCGAGTACCTGCTGCCTCTGGGACTCCCCCAGATCCGTCATGTGGAACGTCGGCCCAGCACCATGTTCCGGGGGTTCAGGGACCTGATCGTGTCCTGGTCCTGAAGCCAGCAACCTTCAGAAAAAAGGCCTCTGAACAGAGGCCTTTTTTCTGAAGGTGATGTTCAGCTGCGGGTGAGGCCCAGCTTCTTGATGTATTTGTCCTGCAATTCTCCATCCCGGTACTGTTCTCCGGCCCCTTGCAATTGCAGGTGGGTCAACTCCTTCACGCCCACCTCCAGCCCATGCACACTGGGCGGAATGTAAGCATAGATGGTGCGCCACACCCGTGAATCCCAGACGGACTTGCGGGTTTTGCGGTTGAGGATGCCAATGTCAGCGGCCAAGCCATACTGGTGCATGCTGATGAGCCTGCTGCCATCAAAACTGGTGACCCATCTGGATGTGCTGTTCTGGGAAAACAGTTTCTTCTGCCTTTCCTTGCTCCTGCGGGTTTCCAGCACGCGAAATTCGTACTGTGGGAACTTCTGCTGGACAGCATGCAGCCAGCTTTCCAGATTCTGCCTGAACTCGGGATGGAGCGCTTCAAGACTGCTGACCTTCTGGGCTTTCATGGTGTTCTCCTTCAGTCCAGCAAAGAGGATGTTCTTTTATTGTGCGGCATGGCGTGCAGCTTGAAAAGACGGGGACGTTACCAAAAGCCGAGGGCCAAGGGCTTTTCTGAGTGCTTCTGCTCTGGATTGATCGGGGTGTTTGCCAGTCTGCCTCTGTAAATGACATCAACATTTCTGTCAACAAAGGGCGAGCCGACGGCCCGCCCCTGCATTTCCCCTGATGCCCTGAATCCAGAAATTGATCTTGCTCTCGGCCTGCTCTTACACCTGAAAAACCCCTGTCCTGAAGTCTCCTGTCGGACTGCTTGCGCAGGCTTCCAGTGTGCGAATCAGGCGTTCACGGGTGCTTTCCGGGAGGATGATCTCATCCACCCACAATCGGGCTGCAGCGTACCTGGGGTCCAGTTCCTGGTCGTATTTGGCCTTGACCTGCTCAAAAAGGGTGGCCAGGTCTTCATCGGTGGGTTCCTGGCCCTGGCGTTTCAGGGCCTGCAACTGGATGTCCAGCAGGGTTTTTGCAGCGGCGTTTCCGCTCATCACGGCGTATTTGGCACTGGGCCACGCAAAGATGAACCTTGGGCCGTAGGCTTTGCCGTTCATGGCGTAATTGCCTGCCCCGTAACTGCCTCCGGTGATCAGGGTGATTTTGGGCACCACAGTGTTGGACACTGCATTGACCATCTTTGCCCCCTTGCGGATGATGCCCTCGTATTCGCTGTCTTTGCCAACCATGAACCCGGTCACGTCCGAGAGGAAAATCAGGGGGATGCCCATCTGGTTGACCTCCATGATGAAGCGTGCAGATTTGTCTGCACTGTCCCCGTAGATCACGCCTCCCACCTCGATGCGGGTCTGCAGGCCTGGAACGTCGGATTTCAGTTTCTTGCGGATCACCTGACGGTCATTGGCAACAACACCCACCGGATAGCCGCCGAGCCAGCCCAGGGCACAGACGATGCTCTGGCCGTATTCGGGTTTGTATTCCTCGAAGTGGCTGTCGTCGAGCAGGGCACGCAGCACCTCCCGCACGTCATAGGTTTTGCTTCCGTCCAGGCTCACGATTTCCGTGAGGTCTTTTTGAAGCTGGGGTGCGGTGGGGGTGCGGCGTTTGAGGGCCCAGGGGGCGGTGTATTTCTGGGTCTGCATCTCGGCCAGGGAACGGATTCTGCGGATGGCTGCCAGATCGTCTTTTTCCTTGTAATCTACGGTTCCTGAGATCTCGGCGTGAACGGATGCACCTCCCAGACTTTCGGAGTCGATGTTCTGCCCGATGGCCGCTTTCACGAGGGCAGGCCCAGCAAGGTAAAGCCCTGAGCCTTCAGTCATGATCAGGGTGTCGCACATCACCGGAAGGTAGGCCCCTCCTGCGACGCAGTTTCCCATGATGGCAGCGATCTGGGGAATGCCCAGCGCACTCATGCGGGCATTCAGGTAAAAGACCCGCCCGAAATCGTCCTGATCGGGGAAGATTTCATCTTGCATGGGGAGGTACACGCCTGCGGAGTCCACCAGGTAGACCACAGGAATGTGGTTTTCCAGGGCGATGGTCTG
The DNA here is from genome assembly GCF_007990775.1 of Deinococcus cellulosilyticus NBRC 106333 = KACC 11606. NCBI lineage: Bacteria > Thermotogati > Deinococcota > Deinococci > Deinococcales > Deinococcaceae > Deinococcus > Deinococcus cellulosilyticus. The sequence continues at coordinate 130,777 of NZ_BJXB01000014.1, forward strand.
GGCCCGGATGACTTTCTTGGCGGTGATGGGAAAGAAGGCTCCGGCTTTTACGGTGGCGTCATTGGCAATGATCATCCATGGACGACCCTGAATCTGCCCGATGCCTGCAACGGTTCCGCCTGAGGGGCATCCGCCCACATCCTGATACATTTCAAAGCCTGCAAGGGTCATCAGTTCATCAAAGGTGCTGCCCTCATCAATGAGGTGGGAGATGCGCTCTCTGGCGGTCAGTCGGTTTTTCTGGTGTTGCCGCTCAATGGCTTTTTTGCCCCCTCCCAGATGGGTTTGGGCCACTGTGGTCTGCAGTGTTTCCAGGGCGTCTGGCCAGCTCTTCGGTTGTGAACTCATGTTTAAAGTATGACAGATTTTATGTCTGTCGTGAATAAAACGTCATGCTTTAAAGCGGTCAGCCGTCAGCGAACAGCGTTCAGTATAGAGGTCTGGAAGGGTCAGGAGGTCAAGAACAAAAAAAGATTGACCATGCAGAAGCAGGCAAAGCTTTAAGGATGCTGTTTTAAAGAAACCAGAGCTTCACATCTGGTCTTTTGCTGATGGCTGACGGCTGAAAGCTGACGGCTCCCTCACCATCTGCAGAAAATGGTGGGCCACTTCAGGATCAAAGTGCGTTCCAACGCCCTGTTCAATGATCCCGAGGGCTTCCTCCTGTGGCATGGCCTTGCGGTAGGGGCGGTCACTGGTCAGGGCGTCATACACATCCACAATGGCGAAAATCCTTGCGTAGAGGGGAATCTCCTCACCTTTCAGACCATGCGGGTATCCCGTTCCGTCCCATTTTTCATGGTGAAAATAGGGAATGTCGCGGGCCTGACCCAGAAAATGCACGTGTTCCAGCCAGCGTCGGGCGTAGACGGGGTGTTCCTGCATCAGTGCATATTCTTCCCGGGTCAGTTTGCCGGGTTTGAGCAGCACACTGTCTGGGACTGCCATTTTGCCAATGTCGTGCAGCAGGCCTCCCCAGTGGATCTCACGCAATTCGTGGTCCTGCATGCCCATCACACGGCCCAGTTTGACGCTGAGGGCCGCCACACGGCGGGTGTGTTCGTGGGTTTCATCGTCCCGCAGGGCCATGGCCTCCGTCCAGCCTTCAACTGCTGCATCATGGGTGATCTGCAACTCTTCTTGCTGCTGTTTCAGGGTCTGGAGGGACCGGGTGAGCTCTGCATTGAGTTCCTCCAGACGGCGGGCCTGTTCCTGAAGGGCACGGTTGGCCTGGATGAGTTGCCTGGTGGCCTGGCGCACCAGGGTGTAGATCAACAGGGCAGAAAACATCACGAACAGGATGCCCTTGGCACTGCTGATGCGTTCAAGGAGGGACCCCGCGACAGGCTGTGTGTAGAGCAGACGGTCCGTGACCAGAATCCACGTCACCGACAGGGCCAGATAAATTCCTGCAATCAGCAGTGCAGGGCGAAAAGCAGCCCCTGAGCGCTGGGTTTTCAGGTCTGTAGAGGCGTTCTGGGCAGGGGTGAGCATGGTGGTTTCGGAAGGTTCTGCTGGGGTCATGGGTGTCATCGCTCTGTCTGGATCAGGCATCGATGCTGCAAGGCCCTTGTGACCGGACCTGGGTTTCCCCATTCCATCCTAACCCCTTGCCCTGTACACCCCCGTCACAGATTCTTGAACCGATTCCAAAATGAAGACTTGCTCTGCTCCCAGAAGCCCTCATTCTAACAAGCCTCACCGTGCAGAACGGGGCAATGGGTTAGACTCTGCCTATGACAGAGGCTCGCACTGAAACGCGGACCCAGACGCAGCGTCCGCCCCTCTACAAGGTCATCTTGCTCAACGATGACTACACCCCCATGGACTATGTGGTGCGGGTGCTCGTGGACTTCTTCCGCAAGAGTCCGGCCCAGGCCACCCGCATCATGATGGCCGTGCACCAGGAAGGCTCCGGGGTGTGCGGCGTGTACCCCTTCGAAGTGGCTGAAACCAAAGTTCACCAGGTGAACAGCGATGCCAGACAGCACGGCTTTCCCCTGAAATGCATCATGGAGGCGGAATGATCACCGAAACCCTCGAGCAGAGCATCCAGCGTGCCGTGCAACTTGCCCACAGTTACGGGCACGAGTACATCACCCTGGAGCACATGCTTTACGCCCTGATGGACGATGAGGATGCCCGTCCGGTCCTGCAGGCCTGCGGTGTGGACCTCAGCATCCTGGAAGAGGCCCTGGAAAACGAATTCGACAGCATGGAAGGGTATGACGATGCCCGTCCCACCTCCACGCTGGCTTTTGACCGGGTGTTGCAGCGTGCCCTCAGGCAGATGCGTGCAGCGGCACAGGAGCAGGTGACCGGAGCACAGGTGCTGGTGTCCATTCTGGAAGAGGACACCTCAACGGCCCGATTCCTGCTCGAAGAACAGGGCATGACCCGCCTGGATGCCATCGAGTTCATCTCACATGGCAAACGCAAGTACCAGGTGACTCCAGATGCAGGGGCCAGCATGGGTTCTGCAGATCTCACAGCCCAGCCTGGAAACGCTGAAAACGACCCGCTCAAACTCTTCTGTGTGGACCTGACCGACCGGGCCAGGGCCGGACAGATCGACCCCATGATTGGCCGGGAGTCGGAGCTTGAGCGCACCATGCAGGTTCTGGCAAGGCGCACCAAGAACAACCCGGTGCTGGTGGGTGAGCCTGGCGTGGGCAAAACCGCCATCGTGGAGGGTCTGGCCCGCAAGATTGCCCTGGGAGAGGTGCCAGAACTGCTCTCCGACATGACCCTTTACTCGCTGGACATGGGCGCACTGCTGGCCGGAACCCGTTACCGAGGGGACTTCGAGGAACGCCTGAAAGCGGTGATTGCTGCTTTAGAAGGCCGCAAGGTGATCCTCTTCATCGATGAGATCCACACCATTGTGCGGGCAGGGGCGGTGGAAGGAGGGGCAATGGATGCAGGAAACCTGCTGAAACCTGCCCTCAGCAAAGGCCACCTCAGAACCATCGGGGCAACCACCTACGAGGAATACAAGCACCTGGAGAAAGACCGTGCCCTGGGTCGCCGCTTCCAGAAAATTGACGTACCAGAGCCCTCCCAGGCAGATGCCATCAAAATTCTGGAAGGCATTGCGCCTTACTACGAGGAGCACCACAACCTCAAATTCACCAAACCTGCCTTAAAGGCTGCTGTGGAACTCAGTGCCCAGTACATCACCGACCGCAGGCTGCCAGACAAGGCCATCGACGTGATCGATGAGGCTGGAGCCCTGGAAATCCTCAAGCCCCCATCCAAACGGGCCAGAACCCTGACCCCAAAACACATAGAGGCTGTGGTCGCCAAGATCGCCAGACTGCCCCTCGGAGCCATCCAGAAGACCGAACAGACCAAACTGCAGGACCTTGAAGCCGAACTTCTGCAGGTGGTTTATGGTCAGGATCAGGCCGTCAAAGAGGTTGCAGACACGGTGAAACTGGCCCGTGCAGGCCTCAGGCAGGAAGGGAAACCCGTGGGAGCTTTCCTGTTTGCAGGACCCACCGGGGTGGGCAAAACCGAACTGGCAAAACAGCTTGCCCGTGTGCTCGGGGCTGAATTCCTGCGTTTCGACATGTCCGAGTACATGGAAAAACACAGTGTCTCCCGCCTGATCGGGGCCCCTCCCGGATACGTGGGATTTGACCAGGGAGGCCTCCTCACCGATCAGGTCCTGAGGCACCCCCAGAGTGTGGTTTTGCTCGACGAGATCGAAAAAGCCCACCCGGACGTGTACAACATCCTCTTGCAGGTGATGGACTACGGCAGACTCACCGACCACAATGGCAAACAGATCGACTTCCGGGGCGTGGTGCTGATCATGACCACCAACGCTGGAGCGGAAGAAAGCGCAAAAAGCCCGGTGGGTTTCGGACGCACCGTGCGGGTGGGCGAGGACATCGAGGCCATCAAACGCACCTTCACCCCCGAATTCAGAAACCGTCTGGATGGAATCGTGGCCTTCAAACCGCTTGCCAGAGACACCATGCATCTGGTGGTCAGCAAGTTCCTGCGTGAACTCGAAGGGCAGCTGAAATCCAAAAACGTCATCTTGCACGTGGACGACACTGCCATTGGCTGGCTCTCCGAAAAAGGCTACGATCCGGCGATGGGTGCCCGCCCTCTGGCCCGCGTGATTCAGGAGCACCTCAAAAAACCCCTGGCAGACGCCATATTGTTCGGGAAACTGAACAGGGGAGGAGAGGTCAGTGTGATGGTGCATGAGGGCAAACTGCAGCTGGTGATGCCTCAGGCACCGGTTCAGAAAGCGTGACCTGTTCGCTGCAATGAAGCGCCTGATCAACGAACTGGTGTTCATGGTGGGCCCCCTTGTCTTTGTGCTGGGATTCCCACTCATTTTTCAGGAGAAACCTGCGGTGGCAGTGTTTCTCCTGCTTTTCAGTGGGATGGGTCTGACCCTGCGTTTCTGGCTGTACGTGTCTGCATGCACAGAGACCCACCTGACCCTTCGGTGCCTGTGGATGGTTTTTCAGGTGCCCAATGTGGTTGTGAGCCGCATGCCCTACCCTGTGGGGAGTGGTGAAGGGCTCCTCGTGTCTTTCCAGACGCGAAGTTTCCCAAAAGGCCTTCTTTTTACGCCCTACACCGTCAAGAGCAAAACTGTCCTCAATGACCTGATTCAGCATCAGGTGATCCCGGAAGTGTATCGGGACATCTTCTACATCCGCTGAGTTTCTGAAAGACTGGTAAAAGATGAACTACAAACCCACCACCCTTGCCGCCCGTGCCGGTGAGCATGCCAAAGAGACCCCCAGCCGTCCACTGGTGGAGCCCATCTACCAGAACACTGTTTTTGCCTTCGATGACCTGGACCACATGGAAGAGGTTTTTTCCGAACAGACCCCTTCCAATGGGGGAATCTACTACCGCTTCAACACCCCCAACCACCTGACCCTCGAGGGGGCGCTCGCTGCGCTGGAAAAAACGGAGGATGCCGTGTGCGCAGCCAGTGGAATGGCGGCCATTGCTGCTGCTTTTCAGGCTGTGCTGGGACAGGGGGACCACCTGATTGCCGACCAGCAGGCTTACGGTGGCACCTACACCCTGCTGACCCAGGAACTTCCCAGATGGGGCATTGAGGTGACCCTGCTGGACATCACCGATCTGGAAGCTGTGGAACGGGCCATCACCCCCAGAACGCGCCTGATCCATCTGGAGAGCCTCACCAACCCCCTGATGACCACGGTGAACCTGCCTGCCCTGATTGAAATGGCCCATGCAAAAGGGGTTCTGGTCAGTGTGGACAACACTTTTGCGACCCCTGCCCTGTTCCGACCCGCGGAGCATGGTGCAGATCTGGTGAGTCATTCCCTCAGCAAGTACCTTTCAGGCCACAGCAATGCTCTGGGGGGTGCGCTGGCAGGCCGAAAAGATTTGATCTCTCAGGCCAGGATGCGCCTGATCCGCCAGGGGGCCACCCTCAGTGCCTTTGATGCCTGGATCACCCTGCAAGGGCTCAAAACCCTGGGGCTCCGGATGCGGGCCCACACCCAGAATGCCCAGGCCGTTGCCGATGTGCTCTCCAACCATCCCAGGGTTGCAGCGGTGTACCATCCAGGGCTCAGTGACCACCCGCAATTCGATCTGGCTGGAGACCTCTTCCCGGACGGTTTCGGAGGGATGCTCTCTTTTGAGCTCAGAGGAGACCTCAATGCCTTCATCCGCAGGCTTCACGGAAAGATCCCGCTGGCCCCTTCGCTGGCAGATGTGAATACGACCCTCAGTTATCCATGGACCACGTCACACCGTTCTCTTGATGAAAAGCGCAAACTGGAACTGGGCATCCGTCCCACGTTGTTGCGCCTCTCTGTGGGAATTGAGGACATTGAAGACATTCTGAACGACCTGGAGGACGCCCTAAACCTGTGACATGCTGATAGACCGCCTGATCCGGCAGATGCGAACTGCCCCCGAACACAAGGTGTCTCGCCCCCGAATGTACGAGCTTTTCCTGCTCCGGGGCGAGGTCCTGCCGTTTGACCTCAGGTGGTTCTACAACCAGTGCGGCGAAACCCGCCTGTACTACAAGCAGGAACGGTACCTGTCGGTTTTTGAACCCCGCAATCTGGTTCCAGCAAACAAGAAGATTGTGGGCAGGGATTATGAATACGACATCTCTTCATACTGGTACGTTTTTGCGCAGGATGCAGACGGCGAATACCTCTCCATCGACCTGCACCCAAAGCGTCTGGGTCGCATTTACGACACCAACCATGTGAACCATGCCCTGGAAGGATACACCCCGATCATTGCCCTGTCCTTCAGTGAATTTCTGGAGCGCAGTCTCGGTTCACGTCCAGATTATTACTGGTTGAACCGGGAATTCAGGGGATATGGGGATGCGTATGACAATGTTGAGGTGGAGTGGGACGAGGATGCGATTTATTGAGTTGGCAGAAGGCAGAAGGCTTTGTCACCACCAATGGAGGGGCGTAGCGCGCTACGCCCTGTCCGCTTAAGCAACACCTTCTGGTGGTTCTGTTGATTTGGATTGTTGCACAAAACGAAAGCTGAAGCATCATGGAAATAGCCTTCTGCCTTCCGCTCCCCTGTCCCCTCCCGAGTTCACACTTCTTGCCGAATAATCGTATACGATTATATTAGAACCTGAGCTTCCCTGGAGGAACCATGACCCGGAAATCCCTGCACAGCCTGACCCAGCAAGACGACTTCATCTCGCGCCACATCGGTCCGAGTGAGCAAGACATTGTAGACATGCTGCACACCCTCGGGGTGAACAGCCTGGATGAACTTGTTGACTCCACCCTCCCTGAAAGCATCCGTTTTGAGGGTGAACTCAAGGTGGGCCGCACCTACACCGAAGTGGAGGCCCTTGCAGAACTGAAAGGCAAGGCCAGCAAGAACAAGGTCTTCAAAAGTTACATCGGGATGGGCTATTACGGGACCCTGGTTCCCCACGTGATCCTCAGAAACGTGCTGGAAAACCCCGGCTGGTACACTGCCTACACCCCTTACCAGGCTGAGATCTCCCAGGGCCGACTGGAAATGCTCCTCAATTTCCAGCAGATGGTGATGGACCTGACTGGCATGGAAGTGGCAAACGCCAGTCTGCTGGACGAGGCCACCGCTGCCGCAGAAGCCATGACCCTGGCCAAGCGATCCAACAAGAAGAGCAAGAGCAACAAATACTTCGTTGCCAGTGACGTGCATCCACAGACCCTGGATGTGATCCAGACCCGTGCCCAGTACTTCGGCTTCGAAGTGGTGGTGGGCAACCCCGAAACCGACCTGAAAGATGCAGACGTGTTCGGGGTGCAACTGCAGTACCCCAACACCTACGGTGAAGTGAAAGACCTCACCAGCGTCATTGACACTGCACATGCCAAAGGTGCACTGGTGTCTGTCGCCACCGACCTGCTTGCCCTGACCGTTCTGAAGGCTCCTGGCGAAATGGGGGCAGACGTGGTGATCGGCAACTCCCAGCGTTTTGGGGTGCCCATGGGCTTCGGTGGGCCTCACGCTGCCTTCTTTGCCTGCCGCGACGAGTACAAGCGCAGTGCTGCCGGGCGCATCATCGGGGTCTCTAAAGACACCCGGGGCAACATCGCCTACCGCATGGCCATGCAGACCCGCGAGCAGCACATCCGCCGCGAGAAGGCCACCAGCAACATCTGCACTGCACAGGCATTGCTGGCCAACATGGCCGCTGCTTACGCTGTTTACCATGGTCCTGAAACCCTGAGGACCATTGCAGAGCGCATCGAGCGCCTGACCAGTCTGGTGCGGGTTGCTCTGGAAGATGCAGGCTTCAAACCCAACACGGCTTATTTCGACACCCTCACTTTCGAAGGGAACGTGGAAGAGATCCGCAGCCGTGCTCTGGCCGCAGAAATCAACCTGCGTTATGAAGAGGGCAAAGTGGGCCTGTCTCTGGATGAAAGCACCACCCTGAACGATGTGGTGACCCTGATCGAGGTGCTGACTGGCAAAACCACAGATCTGGGAACGCTCGACCAGAAGGTTGTGGATGGAGACATCTCCGGCATTCCTGCAGGTCTGGAACGCACCAGTGCCTTCCTGCAGCACCCCGTGTTCAACACCCACCACAGCGAACACGGCATGCTGCGTTACCTCAAGCACCTTGAAAACAAGGACTACAGCCTGGTGCACGGCATGATTCCGCTGGGTTCCTGCACCATGAAACTGAACGCCACCGCAGAAATGATCCCGGTCACCTGGCCTGAATTCGGCAACATCCACCCCTTTGCGCCTGCCGACCAGACCGAAGGCTACCTGGAGATGATCACCGAACTCGAAAACTGGCTGGCAGACATCACCGGCTATGATGCTGTTTCCATGCAGCCCAACAGTGGTGCACAGGGCGAATATGCAGGCCTCCTGGTCATCAAGAAGTACCACGAAGCCAGAGGAGAGGGCCACCGCAACATCTGCCTGATTCCCTCAAGTGCCCACGGCACCAACCCCGCCACCGCCAGCATGATGGGCCTGGACGTGGTGGTCGTGAAGTGCGACGAGAACGGCAACGTGGACCTCGAAGACCTGAAAACCAAGGCCGAGAAGCACAGCGCAAACCTCGCTGCCCTGATGGTCACCTACCCCTCAACCCACGGCGTGTACGAAGAAGCCATCACCCAGATCTGCGACCTGATCCATGAGCACGGCGGTCAGGTGTACATGGACGGGGCCAACATGAACGCCCAGGTGGGCCTCGCCAAACCCGGCCTGATCGGGTCGGACGTGAGCCACCTGAACCTGCACAAAACCTTCGCCATTCCCCACGGGGGCGGCGGCCCTGGCATGGGACCCATCGGCGTGAAAGCCCACCTTGCCCCATACCTGCCCAACCACAAGGTGCGCCCTGTGAACGAGAGCAGCACAGGTGCAGTGAGTGCCGCCCCTTATGGCAGTGGTGCCATTTTGCCCATCAGCTGGATGTACATCCGTCTGCTTGGCAACGAAGGCCTCAAAAAATCCACCGAGGTTGCCCTCCTGAATGCCAACTACATTGCGAACAAACTCTCTGGTCACTACCCCGTGCTCTACACCGGACGCCATGACCGGGTGGCCCACGAGTGCATCATCGACATCCGGCCCCTCAAGGAAGCCACTGGCATCACCGAGGAGGACATCGCCAAGCGCCTGATGGACTACGGCTTCCACGCCCCCACCATGAGCTTCCCTGTCCCTGGCACCCTGATGATCGAACCCACCGAGTCCGAACCCAAGGCCGAACTTGACCGTTTCATCGAGGCGATGGTCAGCATCCGCCAGGAAATCCGCGAAGTGGAAGACGGCCTGATCAAGGCAGAGGACACCGCCCTGCACAACGCCCCCCACACCATGGCCGACCTGACGGACGCAAACTGGGACCGTGCTTACACCCGCGAAACCGCTGTGTTCCCCAGCCGTCACGCCCGTGTCAGCAAGTACTGGCCCACCGTGAACCGGGTGGACAACGTGTACGGGGACCGCAACTTCGTGTGTGCCTGCCCTCCGGTGAGCGAGTACGAAGAAGCTGAACTGGTATAAACCAGCAATAGAGGAGACCCCGCAGCATTTGCGGGGTTTTTCCTTTTGAGACGTTGAACCCACATCTGAGGGCAAAAGACCACTGTTGAAACAACATGCTTCGGCAGTTTCTGATTAGAATGGGGCAGTATGAAAAAACTTCTGTTGATTTTTCCAATGATCGGACTCATGGCCTGTGCACCATCGGCAACAAATGCGGGGGGATCTGCCGTCAAAATCACCCTTAAAGAGGCCTCTGGAACAGTGCTGACACTGCAGGGGACAGCCAGAAAAGAAAAAGATGCTTTGAGGGCAACACCAAAGACCATTACGCCTGCCAGTTTTTTTGCGGTTGATTTGACAACCTCAGGTTTCACAGCCTCTTATTACACACACGGGGACATCCTTCCTGCTTCGGCAACCACACCTGCAAACGACCCATCCAGACACAAATTCCTGAGCTTGACGGTCAACACTGCAGACCAGAAAACCAGATACACCTGTGAAGTGAGTGATGCGGATTTGCCCAGAAAAACCGTTCTGCAGGGGACAGGCACAAAAACACAGACCCAGGAGGATGGTCAAAAGAAAGCAGAATCCATCACCTGTATCCTGGAATTTTGAACCATCCACCATGCAGGGTGTCTTGTATGGATGACCCAACAATGGGAATCGGAACGTAGAGCAGGACCTCTGCCTTGGGTGCGCCTGCCCTCCGGTCAGCGAGTAAGAAGAAGCCGAACTGGTGTGAGTTCTGTAAACCGCTTCAAACATCAAAGAAGCCTCCCAACATCTCTGGGAGGCTTCTTTGATGTTTGAAGCTTACTGGGTGATGTTGCAGCCTGTGTAGTTGAGGGTGTAGGTGTTGTTGCCGCTCTTGAAAGTGATGCTGCCACTGTCAATGCCATAGCAACCGTTGTGTCCGTTGCTGTAGTGAACATCACCAGAGAAAGTGGTGCTTCCACTGAAACTGTGACCCTGCTGGTTGCTGCTGCCAGAAGCGTCGCCTGAGAAGACCAATTTCACACCTGTGGCGTCAGGTGTGGTTTCACTGTTCAGATTGTAACTGTACTCACCCGTGTAATTGACCGTCTGGTTGTTGTGGGTCCCGGTGGCACTGATCTTGTTGCTTGTTCTGTATTCAAACTTGATCCCCCCGTTGGCTTTGGGGGTGTAATCCATGCTGCCCTTGATGGCCTGCGTGAGGGTGAAATTTCCCTGCTGATCACTGGCACTCATCTTGAGGTTCATGTCAATGGTGTAGGTGGCCCCGCTTTTGGCATCCGCATCGTTTTTGTCTTTCAGGACAGCGGTCCCTTTGACTTCATTGCTGCCAAAGGTGCAGTTGTAAGTGTAGGTGACATTGCTGGGTATGCCATCTTTGTCAGTGTCTGCAGTGTTTCCAGTGGTGACAATGCAACTGTCCTCCTGCTTTTGAATGCCCATTGGCATCAGGCTCATGGGAAGGCCACCAAACTGGAGGGTTGCTGCGAGATTGGCCATCTGCTGGACCTGGGGCGTCATTGAGGTGGCCATCCCTTTCAATTCTGCCTGTGACATGGGGGGTGGAGTGGGGTCCTGTCTGCAGGCGACCAGAGAAACCATCAAACCAAGGAGAACACAATACTTTTTCATGAATAGATACCTCCACTGAAGTTGTCACCTCTGTGTCTAAATTGTAACCTCAAATCATGAAATTTGTTACAATTCGGGTGTTCCCCTGGAACGGCAGGGAAAGCCGCCGGGATGCCCAGACGTTTGAACCCAGAAGAGAAACCTGCTCACGTGTAAATCTCCGCTGTCCCCAGCACCGTCGAGAGGGTCACCCGATTGCGCCCTTCCTTCTTGGAGGTGTAAAGCGCCTCGTCTGCTTTGCCGATCAATTCATCCAGTGATTTTGCCGCGTTATGCAGGACAGCGACCCCAAGACTGGCCGTGATGGAGATCTTCTGCTCGGGCAGTTCCAGAGGGGTGTCCGCCAGGGCCTGACGGAGTTTTTCGGCAATGCTCTGGGTGTCTTCTGCACTGGCTCCGCTGACCAGACAGATGAATTCCTCACCGCCGTAACGGGCAAAGAGGTCGGTCTGGCGCAGGCTGCCCTTGCAGACTTTCGCAACGTGCTTCAAAACCTCATCGCCGATCTGGTGGCCGTAGGTGTCATTGATCTTCTTGAAGTAATCCACGTCCAGCATGACCACGCCCAGCTGACCATCACTGCCTTTGACCCGCTGAAATTCGGGTTCTGCGAGTTCATAGAAGTAACGGCGGTTGGTGACCTGCGTGAGGGCGTCGGTGCGGGCAATGTGGGCCAGTTGCATCTCGGCCTGCTTGCGTTCGGTGATGTCAAAGAGCACCAGCACGTGTCCTGCGACCTGACCACGCTGTTCCCGGATGGGGGAGTACTGCACCGAGAAGCAGCTTTCCTGTTCCCCTCGCACCAGGGACAGTTCCTGCGGAACCTGGTCAAAAGTGGCCAATTTCAGGCTGTCTCCCAGCACCTCCTGGGGGGTTTTGCCAATGCTGCCTGTCTGCTCTTCGGACCCCAGAATGCGCTGTGCGTAAGGGTTGAGGTCCACAATGCGGCCCATCAGGTCCAGCACCACAATTGCTGCGTTGATGTTTTTCACCACCAGGTGGTGGGCAATGGGGACCAGTTTGAGGGCACCGTAACGGAAAAGCGCCAGGGCAAAGAAAATCCCCGAGAACAGGAAGAAGAAGATCACCTCATCCACTTTGGGGATCAGGTCCATGCCGAGAACATCCTCAGTCATGCGGCCTGCCAGAGGGATGAAGCCGCCCAGCAGGAGCCACAGGGCCTGCTGTTTGAAAAAACGGGAGGTGGTGCGGTAGAAGTTGGCGTACACCACCACACTGCCCAGAATGCTCAGGTACAGGGTCGCCGCATAAATCCAGAAGTAGAAGCCGTGCCCGGACTGGGTTTCCGGAAAGCCGGGTTTGAGCTGGATGTCGGTCCACATCCAGTTGTGCAGGCCGTGGGTGAAAACCACCGCCCAGGTGGTCAGCACAGCAGCAACCATGACGGTTTTGAGGGGACCTTTCAGGAGGTGCTGGTTGTTGGTCATGTACAGGGAGAACACAAACCACAAAATCGGACCAGGCGTGCTCCCGAGGTACTTGATCTGCACCCACATGATCTTGGCCTGCAGGGTGACACTGGAGAGCTCCATGATGTAACAGAAGGTCCAGATGCTCAGGGAGGTCATCACCAGCACAAAGACCCTGGCCGCCGGGTTGTAATGCCGCAGGGCATAGAGCGCAAGGCCAATGGTGGTGACCAGAGAGACCACAAAGGGGAGGATGTAAGGGGTAAATTCCAGCTGCATGTCCACCTCTTGTTTTTGCTCTGGGGGACAGGTGTCGGAAGGCGCAGCGTTCCCCTGAACGATGATCCATGGTAGCACTCCCCACAATTTTTTGGTTAAGTTTAACAACTCGATAACAGGTAACAAAGAGAACAACAGCTCCAGAACCCGAATTTGCAGAGGTTGGTGTTTCTGCCCGTCTGTGCACACCCAGACCCGATATGATCTCTGGTATGCCCCGAACGCTGTGGATGCTGATGTTCTCGCTGTGTGGTGCAGCCCTGGCCGCAGGTCCCCTTGAGCCCCTCAGCAGCAGTGAGATCACCACTGCTGTGAATGTCTTGAAGCTGTATGGCAAGGCGTATTCCAGCACCCGTTTTTCGCTGATCACGCTGAGTGAACCGGACAAGGTGCTTGTCCATCAGGGCAAGGCCACAGGCAGACAGGCCAGGGTGGTGCTCTATGAGCGCAGCAAGAACCTGACCAGTGAGGCCACCATCGACCTCCAGAAGAAAATCATCCTCAGCTTCAAAGACCTTCCGGGGGTGCAACCGGGTTTCATGACCGATGATTTCGTGCTGGCCCAGCAACTGGTTGGACGGGACCCCAGATGGCTGGAGGCCATGCGAAAACGGGGTATCTCACCGAATCAGGTGATGCTGGAAACCGCCGGGGGTCGCTTTCAGGAGGGAGAGGAGGGGGCAAGGGTGCTGGTGGTCACCTCCTACCTGCGGGCAGGGGCCTGGAATGGGTATGCCCGTCCGATTGAGGGTGTGGTCGCCCGGGTGGATGTGGCAACCCGCATGGTTCTCTCTGTAACGGATTCGGGTGTGGTGCCCATTGAGCAGGGCACTGGATCTGTGGGAAATGACCCCTCAAAACTCAAACCCCTCACCGTAAGGCAACCTTCCGGGAGCAACATTACCCTGGAGGGGCACCAGATCACCTGGGACCGCTGGAAATTCAACTATTCCCTGAATGCCAGAGAGGGATTGGTGATCCATCAGGCCGGGTGGATGGAAGGGAAGACCTTCCGATCCATCCTGTACCGGGGGTCGATGTCCGAAATGGTGGTGCCTTATGGGGACCCCGATCCCAACCACGACTGGAGACAACCCTTTGACGCTTCCGAGTACGGTCTGGGCCTGACCTCCTCCCCCCTGACGGCAGGAGGAGACGTGCCTGAACATGCCCTTCTGCGCAACGAAATCCTGTTCTCCCAGCACGGAGCTCCACAGCAGATGCCCAGAGCAGTGGGCATCTATGAGCGGGATGGAGGGGTGCTCTTCAGGCACATGGACCCCGCAAGCCGCAAGGTGATTTCCAGACGGGCCAGAGAACTCTGCATCTCTTCTGTTTCCACAGTGGGAAATTACGATTACCTGCTGACCTGGGTGTTCCGCCAGGACGGCACCATCAGGGCAGAAGTCCACCTGACCGGCATCATGGCAACCAAGGGCAGCACAGCAGATCCCGCAGGCATGAAAGTGGCCCCGAATCTGGTTGCGCTCCACCACCAGCATTTCTTCTCGTTCCGGCTGGACCTCGATGTGGATGGTCTGAAAAACAGCCCCTCTGCCCTGAACACCATGCCCCTGGACTCCGGTGAGGAAAACCCCCAGGGGAACGCCATGCATGCCATGCTGGAACCCATCGAGAGCGAGCAGTCCGGGGTGCAGGATGCCAGTGCCGAAATGGCCCGCATCTGGGTGGTCCAGAGCGGAAGAATAAATGCCCTGGGAGACCTGACAGGGTATGCCCTGGTTCCCGGCAAAAGTTCTCCCCTGATTGCTGCGCCAGATGCCCCTTTTCGCACCAGAGCAGGCTTTGTGGAACACAGCGTCTGGATGACCCGTTTCAGCCCGCTGGAACGGTACGCTGCCGGAGATCACCCCACCAACAACCCCGCTCCTGGAGGGGTCCAGGATTACGTTCAGAACGACGAACCCCTGCAGAATCAGGATGTGGTCTTGTGGTACACACTGGGGGTCACCCACATCCCCAGACCGGAGGAGTGGCCTGTCATGAATGCCCATGTGGTGGGGTTCACACTGGAACCCGTGGGCTTTTTCTCCAGAAATCCGATGATTCCCTGAGCTTCACTGGCTCCCAGGGTGAGCGCAAAGTCTGGCCATGCCGACAGGATCAGCCGTCAGCTTTCAGCGATCAGCAAAAGATGGCTTGATGCTTTCGCTGATGGCAAGAAAGATTTGCACTGTGCTGTAGGACAAATCAGCTGCTTGATTTGGCTGAAGTGAAAGCGAAGTTGTGTTTTGTTGCTGACGGCTGAAAGCTGATGGCTGACGGCTTTCAGCAGCGACAACGCCCCATCAGCGACTTTGCGCTGACCCTCACTGGCTCCCGAGCATTTTGCTGCGCTGGAAAGACTGGCCTCCGTACCGGATCAGCAGGGCAGCGATGCCCCACAGAACCAGACCCAGCAGGGCCACAAACCAGCTGCTGAAGTACAGCACCCCGGTCAGCTGACCGATCATCAGCATGATCACCGGAAGGACCACCACGCCTCCCAGCTGGTAGGCCTCCTGAAAGGTGCTCACCTTTGCCGAGACCAGCACGGTGGCCCCCAGACTGGCCGCAGCCACCGCAGGGCTGACCCAGAAGACCAGCAGCAGCCAGGAGATGTTCGGAAAGAAAATGCGCTGCATCACTGGGTATCCGGCCAGATTCACCACCAGGGTGTACACCACAAACCCGAGAACACTGACCGCAACGGCTGGAATCCATGACCCCAGCACCTTGGCCACAAACAGGTCCCGGTCGCTGATGGGTGAGTAGGCCAGGGCTTCCAGGGTCTTGCGTTCCTTCTCTCCAGCGAAACTGTCGGCAGAGAAGACACTGGCGACCATCAGGGGAAGCAGCAGAAACATCGGGGCCAGCATGTACACCGTTCCGAAGACCACGATCTGCTGGGCAGGGTCCAGGCCCAGCAGGATGTTTTTCAGGGCAGGGGAGACCTGGGCGAGGAGTTCTTGCATGTTGTTCATGCGGCTCCCTGCTTCTGTGGCAGCCACCGGGGCCAGCAGGCAGAGCGCAGTGGGGAAAACCACCACAAAGATCAATGGAATGATGATCAGGGGCAGCATCACGGGTTTGCTTTGCATGGCGACCTTCAGGTCCTTGCGGACCACGGCCCGAATGGCGCGGGTGTTCACTGGCCCTCCCTGTGCAGTGCGAAGTACACGTCCTCAAGTGTGGCCTGATGGGGGGTCACCCCATAAACCAGAATGCCCCGATGCACCAGCATCTGGACCAGGTCTGGAACCTGACTGCGCTGGATGCGCTCCAGCCTGAGTGATCCTGCCCCACTGCGGGCTGCACTGGCAAAAGTCCTGCAAATTTCCAGGGCCTGATCCTGCTGGGATGGACCCACCTCCAGATCCAGGGCTCCACCTGCTCCCAGACCGGTGGCCAGTTCTGCCGGAGGACCGCTGAGCTTCACCTGCCCGTGCTCCAGAATCGCCACCCGGTCACAGAGCTTCTGGGCGTCTTTCAGGTCGTGGGTGCACAGCACCACCGTGGTGCCTTTTTCACGCGTCAGGGTGAGCACCAGATCACTGATGTGCTGGCTGCTGACCGGGTCCAGGCCGGAGGTCGGTTCATCGAGGTACAGGAGTTCCGGCTCATGCAAGATGGCGCGGGCAATCGCCAGACGCTGTTTCATCCCCTTGCTGAAGGTGCCTGCCTTGAGGTCCGCCTGATCCAGCAGGTCCACAATCCTGAGGGCCTGCTCAATCTTCGCAGAAACCTGCTGAACAGGCACGTCATAGAGGTCCGCGAAAAGCTGCAGGTTCTCTCTGGCGGTCAGGCGTTCTTCCAGGGCAGGGGTTTCGGTGAGGACCCCCACCCGTTTGCGGATGGCCTCTCCTTCTTTCAGGGGGTCCATGCCAAAGACCCGCACTTCTCCTTCGGTGGGATGCAGAAGGCCATTGAGCAGCCTCACGGTGGTGGTTTTTCCGGCCCCGTTGTGGCCCAGCAGACCAAAAATCTCCCCCTGTTTCAAATGCAGGTTGAGGTCCTGCACCGCCTGCTTCTCTGCAAAGCGCTTGCCAAGGTGTGTGGTGGTGACGATGTTCAGAAGATCCTCCCAGGACCTGCCCATGTGAGATCAGGCACAGGGGCAGCGAGACACGCTAGAATCGTTTTCAGCAAGGCCAGTATATTCGAGCCACGCCAGAAAGGTGTCCCTCTTGCACCCTGGTGGCCTTCAGCAAGGATGATTGATGACCAGACGCCGAATCACCATCAAAGATGTCTCTGCGCTTGCAGGGGTCTCCGTCTCCACCGTCTCCCGGGTGCTGAATGCCAGTGGCCCGATCTCCGAGGAAACCCGCAAGGTGGTGATGCAGGCCGCCTCCGACCTCAAGTACCAGCCCAACCCACTTGCCAGGGGCCTGGTGAAAAACCAGCTTGGAGGGGTCGGGGTGCTGATCCCCTGGCTGGGTGGCCCCTACTTCTGCAGTTTTCTGGAGGGCGTGCAGGATGTGGTGCGGGACACCCCCTTTCGCATGGTGATCTCCAGCGAACAGGCCGTGAAGGAAAAGGAAGCAGAGGCGCTTGCTTATCTGCTCGAAAACGACGCCGATGGGGTCATCTACTACGGAGACTCCCTGCGCCCTGAAGACATTGCGGAAATCAACCCACTCGGTAAACCTGTGGTGCTGCTCGGACAGCCCGTCACGGACAGTTATCCCTGTGTGGCCATTGACGATGAGGTCGGGGCGTTCCTCGCCACCCGTTACCTGATTGACAACGGGCACCGCCAGATCGCCCACCTCACCGGAGATGCACAGCAGCACGTCACAGCGTCCAGGCTTTCAGGGTACCGCCGTGCGCTGGATCAGGCTGGAATCCCCTTTGATCCCCACCTGATCGTCCATGCCGATTACAGCGAGCAGGGAGGGTACCGTGGCCTGCAGCACCTGCTGGGCCGCGCAGTGGATTTCACCGCCCTGTTCTGTGGCAATGACCAGATGGCGATTGGTGCATATCAGGCGCTCAGGGAGTTTAACAAGCAGATCCCTGAAGACGTGTCTGTTGTGGGCTTTGACAACATCTCCTTTGCCCAGTACATGCACCCCCCACTGACCACCGTGCAGGTCCCGATCCGCAGCATGGGCCGTGTGGCAGCCCAGATCCTGATCGGAAACATTGAAGGACAGGAGGTTTTTCCTGCACCTCTGGAGGCTGAGCTGATCATCCGCCGCTCGGTTCTGAGGCGCTGATCTAGCGCAGCCAGTGCCATACCAGAGGCATCAGCAGGGCGGTCAGGGCCCCATTCAGGCCCATGCCCAGGCTGCTCGCTGCTGTGCTGACGGCTCCCTCCTGGACCATTCTGGCGGTCCCAATTCCGTGTGAAAGGGTGCCCAGGGTCAGGCCCCGCAGCAGGGGAGAGCGCACCCCAAGGCGGGTCAGCCATGGGGGCAGCAGCAAGGCACCCAGAATTCCGGTCCAGATGCTGACCATGGCAGACAGGCTGCCGGAAAAACCCAGCTTCTGGGCCACCGCCAGAGAGATGGGGGAGGTGCTGCTCATGGTGCTCAGGGACAGGTGGGCTTCCGGGGGCAGGTCCAGGAGTTTTCCGAGCCAGAAGGACACCAGCAGCACAGTCAGCCCTCCAGTCAGGAACCCCAGCAGGATGGACATCAGATGGGCTTTCAACAGGTCCCGCTGCTGGTACAGTGGGACAGCAAGTGCAACCACCGCTGGCCCCAGCAGAAATTGCAGGGCCTCTGTATGCAACCTGTACTGGGCGTAAGGCACATGGGTGAGGCCCAGATAGAGGGCCACCCCCAGAATGCTGATCAGGGTCGGGTTGACCAGGGGGTGGGGAAAGCGCTTCTGAAGTTCCATCCCCAGCAGAAATCCGATCAGGGTGATGAGCAGCGAAACTTCAGTCATGACCTCTCCCGGCAATGCGGGTCATCACGAAAGAGGCCAGAAACAGGACCCCTGTCATAGAAATCAGCAGCAGGAGCAGGGTCTGCCCCTCCTGCAGGTACAGCACAATGCCTGCCCCTGCGGGCACAAAAAGCAAACCCAGAATGGAAAGCAGGTGCTCGCTGGTTTTCTGTACCCACTCCAGACGGACCAGTTTCAGGTTGAGGGCAGCCCAGAGCAGCAGCATGCCCACCACCGGGCCAGGAATGGGGAGGTGCAGCAGGCGGGTGAGCATTTCTCCGAGGGCATTGAACCCCAGCAGAATGCAGAACCCCCTCAGCAATGGGATCACATGCGTTGCAGCATGCCCCGCACCACGCTTTTGGCGCGGATGGCCACCAGAGGCATGAAAGAGCGGTAATCCACGTTGGCCTCGCCGTCGGCGGTGTCACTCAGGCTGCGGATCACCACGAAAGGCACCCCCCACTTGCTGGCGACCTGGGCCACGGCAGCACCTTCCATCTCTGCGGCTGCAACCTGGAAGGTATCGTGCATCCAGCGCACCCTGTCCTTGCTGGCAATGAACTGGTCTCCGCTGGCAATGCGGCCCTTCACAGCATGAATCCCCTCAATCTGCTGGGCGCTTTCCAGGGCCAGTGCCTGCAACTGTTCGTCGGCATTCCAGCTGAACTGCTCGTCGGGGATCAGGCCAAGCTGGTAGCCCAGTGGGGTCACATCCACATCGTGCTGGATCAGGTCGGTGCTGATCACGATGTCGCCCACCTGCAGGCCTGGGGTCACCCCTCCGGCCACACCCGTGAAGATGATCTTCTGTATCCCCAGAGACAGCAGGGCCTGGGTGGTCATGGCAGCATTCACCTTGCCAATTCCGCACTTGGTGATCAGCACCTGCTGGCCGAAGAGCCTGCCCTGGTGGAAGGTGCTGCCC
Organism: Deinococcus cellulosilyticus NBRC 106333 = KACC 11606; assembly: GCF_007990775.1. Classification (NCBI taxonomy): domain Bacteria; kingdom Thermotogati; phylum Deinococcota; class Deinococci; order Deinococcales; family Deinococcaceae; genus Deinococcus; species Deinococcus cellulosilyticus. The sequence continues at coordinate 150,454 of NZ_BJXB01000014.1, forward strand.
TGGTGCTGAAAAGTCTGCCCGTCGAGCAGGTCTGCGGTGAGCTGGTGGATTTCTTCGTCCATTGCGCCAATGATGCCGATGGTGGCTGTGGCAGTGGGCTGGCCGGAAAGGGAGGTGTTTTGAACCGTCATGCCTAAGATGATAGCGAAAACTGCAGGGCCCACGGAGACACGTCACCCATGCGGTACACCTTTCCTTCAGAAGCTGCCGAAAGAAAGGTGGTGTTTACGGATCATTTCTGGACGCCCCATTCCAAAAAGAAGCCCCCCGATTGGGGGGATTGCTTTGCCGGTACCGTAAGGAAGATGTTGGCAAGACGATGCACATCGCTAGCAAGACGAAGAGAAGTTGTCAGCACGGTGAAGAGGTTGCTGTGAAGGAGTACCGAACTGAGTTTAGTATACAACAGCTCTGGAAGCGGTTTCAATGGGATCTATACAGCAAGATGTGTAACACACTCATTCACGTTGTGCGAAAAAATCAAAAACACTCAGCTGGACAGCTTTACTGTAAATATGCCATCTTCATGAACATTTCAGCTTTGCTGAAAGCGGCAGGCATAACGTTTACACCCAGGACCATCACACCCGTTCACGGCTGCGGTATTTGTAACCTGCAGGAGTGTCCCCACTTTCGGAGAACAGCACTGTGCTCAGGTAACGGGCACCTGTGTCACAGGCGATGGTCACCACCCGTTTCCCCGGGCCAAGCCTGCGGGCCACCTCCAGCGCAGCAAGCACCATCCCACCCGAGGACATGCCCACAAAAAGCCCCTCATGCTGGGCCAGTTCACGGGCAAGGGGGAAAGCGTCCTCTTCCCACACCTGGATGATGTCGTCCAGCAAGGTCAGGTCCATGTTGCCAGGAATGAACCCCGGGCCCATGCCCTGGAAGCCATGCTCACCGCGCTCTCCACCAGACAGGACGTTGCTGCGGGCAGGCTCTGCAGCGATCAACAGCAGAGCTGGATTTTTTTCCTTCAGAAAGCGCCCCGTGCCCATGATGGTGCCTCCTGTTCCGGAGCCATACACAAAAGCATCGATGCGGCCCTCCATCTGCTCCCAGATCTCAGGCCCGGTGGTGCGGTAGTGGGTCAGGGGATTGGCAGGGTTGTTGAACTGGTTGGGCATCCAGGCTCCGGTATCCTGAGCAATGCGCTCTGCTTCCTGAATGGCCCCCTGCATGCGAAGCTCTGCCGGGGTGAGCACCAGTTCTGCTCCGTAAGCCCTCAGGGTGCGTTTGCGCTCCTCGGACATCTGGGCAGGCATGGTCAGGGTCAGGTGGTACCCCCGTGCAGCAGCCACCTGTGCCAGGCCAATGCCTGTGTTCCCACTGGTGGGCTCCACAATGCGGCCTCCGGTTTTCAAGAGGCCACGTTCTTCGGCATCGAGCACCATGCCCAGTGCCGTGCGGTCCTTGATGGACCCTCCGGGATTGAGGCCTTCAAGCTTCACGAACACCTCTGCCATGTCGGGGGTGATGTGGTGTCGCAGTTGCAAGATGGGGGTGTTTCCGATCAGACGGTCAATCATGTCAGAGGTATTTTAAAGGTTAACCCTGAAAGAAAAGGGAAGAAGGCTTCCGGTTGCAGGGTGAGCGCAAAGTCACGGATGGGTTGGTGCCACTTTCAATGGCCTTCAGCGGTCAGCAAAAGACCTCTTGATGCTTTGGCAACAGGCCCCAGAAAGGTTTGCACTGTGCTGGAGAAGAAATCCGTTGTCTGGTCTGGCCGAAGTGAAAGCACTCCTGTGTTTTGGTGCTGACGGCTGAAAGCTGAGGGCTGATGGCTTTCAGCAAGGACATCGACCCATCAGCGACTTTTGCGTTCACCCTGGCAATCCACACGACCTGTTCTTATGCTTGCAGACAGAGTGGGTAGAATGGTCAGCAGAATGCCATACTTCTATGTTGTGTTGTTTTTTGTGCTGGGCGCTTTTGTGGGAGGACACCTGAACCGCCTGATCCACCGGATTCCCAGGGGTGAAGCGCTGGGAGGGCCATCCCACTGCCTGCACGAGTCTTGCAAGCACCCCCTTGGCCTGTCAGAACAGATTCCGCTGATTTCTTATCTGTCTCAGGGTGGAAAATGCAGGCACTGTGGAAAACGCATCCCTCCCCGGTACTTCTGGGTGGAGCTCTTCACTGCAGTCAGTTTTGCTGCACTGGCTTACGCTTTTCCCCTGGACCTCCATCCGGTCATGACCCTTTTGAGCTGCCTGATCATGGCCATTCTGGTGGTGTTCAGTGGGATCGACTTTGAGCACCGCACCATCGAATTCAAACATGTGCTGCTGCTGATTCCGCTGGGCATCCTGACCGTGTGGATGGGAGGGTTGCTCTATCCTGACCTGAAATTGCCCCCTGTTTCCAATGTGCTTAAAGCCACGGCCATGGCTGCTGGTGGATTTGTGTTGGCCAACAACTATGGAAGCTGGATCATGCGCATGTTCCGTGAACCCAGGTATCCCGAGTACCCCATTGGCTTCATGACCGTCAACATCGGGGCACTGGTTGGAGCAGCATTCGGGGTCTGGTGGGGAGTGGGTGCAGCACTGCTGGCGGTGGCCCTCAACCTGATCTTCAAAAGGGTGGTGCGCATCCCTGACTTCCTGACCCTGATTGGACTGCTGGTGGTCGTTGTGCTGTCGCTGGAAAACAATTATTTCCGTTATCCAGATGCCATCTTCAATGCGCTGCTCAGTGCGGGCATTGTGGTCCTCTTGCAGGCCCTGTACTGGTCCACACAGAAACTTGTTGACGATGACCAGTATGACCCCATCGCTGTGGGATTTGGAGACGTCATGCTTGCTGCCCTGATGGGCGCATTCCTTGGGCTTGCAGGGCTCTGGAAAGGCCTGATTGTCATGGGTGTGCTGGGCATCTTTTTCGGGATTTTCTCCAGGGTGGTGTTCAAGGAAAAACAGATTCCTCTGGCCCCCTTCATCACCGCCGGAATTCTGGTCACCTATGTGATGCACTGGTACTGAAGATGCACATCCAGCGCATTGCCGAACACGTACTGGAGGTGCGTTTTGCCAACCAGCCCTCCGAAGTGGTGACCCGGCAGATCCGTGCCCTCAAAGACCGCCTGGAAGCCCACTCCATTGAGGGTTTCCAGGAGTGTGTGCCTGCCTACCTGACCCTGACCGTGTTTTTCACAGGGTCTTACCACCAGATGCTGGACAGGGTCATGGCTCTGGGAAGAGATCTGGATGTGTCTGCTCTCCCTTCAGCCAGAACCATTGAGATTCCTGTCTGTTACGCACCTGAATATGGGTTTGATCTGGTGGAGGTCAGCAGGCACACAGGCCTCACCCCCTCTGAAGTCATCGGGCTCCACAGCTCAGGTCTGTACACCGTGCAGATGCTGGGGTTCATGCCGGGTTTCCCTTACCTGACTGGCCTGGACCCCCGCCTGCAGGTGCCCCGCAGGTCCAGCCCCCGTCTGAAAGTTCCTGCAGGCAGCGTTGGGCTGGCCGGAAACCAGACCGGAGTTTACCCACTGGACCTCCCTGGAGGCTGGCAGATCATTGGACGGACTGCTGTGAAGCTCTTTGACCTGCAAAGGGACCCTCCTGTACTGCTTTCCGCTGGAGACCACATCCAGTTCATTCCGGTGGACCAGCTCTGAAATTTTCTCTTCAGAATTCTGCAAAGTTCAGCGTGGCACAATGAGGCATGAGCGAGCCTCTCCCTGAGCTGTACATGCGGCTGCAGACCGTGGTGGTGCCAGAAGACTGGATTGCATGCGCCCTGGAAATCACCTCCCAGGAACTCCAGCTTGGACAGTCCAACCCGCGAGCCATCCAGCTTGCCCGGGACGTGATCACGGAAATTCGGGACAATGGACGCCCTGAAGACCTTCCAGAGGCCATCAACAACCTTGCCACCCTGCTGTTTCAGAGCAACCAGATGTACGAGGCGCTGGAGACCCTGGATGCACACCAGCAGGAACTCTCCCAGGCTTCCGTTGCCGAGCAGCGCAGGACCCTGAACCTGAAGGGAGGCATCCATCAAATGCTGGGGGACCTCACGGCTGCTTACGCCTTTTATGAGGCGGCCCTGCAAATGACGCGCCGTTCCCAGGATGGAGTGTTCCGGGGAAAACTCCTGAACAACATGTCCCTGCTGCTGCAACAGCAACACCGCTACCCACAGGCGCTGGAACTGTTGCAGGAAGCGGAGAAGTTGCACCAGGAACAGCAGAACAGCACAGAACTGTGTCGTGTGTGGATCAATCAGGCCGAGTTGCTTTTCAGTGAGGCCCAGCTCAAATCGGGCCCAGAAACAGCGCAGACATTGCAGCAAGCCACAGATAAACTGGAACAGACGCAATTTCTCTTGAAAGTTCACCCCAACCCTTTGCTGCAATGCCTTGTGCATGATCTGCTGGCCCGGGTGCTGCTGAAACAGGGCCTGCTGGATGAAGCGCAGCACCATGCACTGCAGGCCATTCAGGACACTGTAGACCTGCAAAGTGAGGACACGCTTTTCCACAGCGAACTCACCCTGGGAGAGATTGAACTGGCCCGCAATTGCCCTCTGAAAGCCCTGGCGCATTTCCAGACTGCACGACAGGGCTTTGAAGGACTGGGCTTCAAGGAAAATGTGCTGGAGGTCCTTGAATGGACGGTCAGGACCCTCAGGCAACTTGAGCGTTACCAGGAGGCCCTGGAGCACATGGAGGAAATGTTCCTGCTGGACCGGGAGATCCGCAGTGAAGAGGCGAACCGACAGCTTGAAGTCATGGCCTACCAGCGCAAAATGGAGCGCATGCAGCACGAAGCAGAACTGGAACGCATCCGCAGCGCCGAACTGGAGCAACTGGTGATGGAACGCATGGAAGAAGTGCAGGCTCTGCTTGAAAAGAAACGACACCTCGAAGAGGCAAATCTGCGCATGCGTGAACTCTCAGAGAAAGACGGCCTCACCGGCGTATACAACCGCCGCTACCTGAACGAGAACTGTGAAAAGGTCTTTGCCTCCATGCGCCAGCAGGATCAGGAATTCAGTGTGCTGATCATGGACATTGACAACTTCAAGAGCATCAATGACCGCTTCTCCCACCAGATTGGAGATGTGGTATTGAAGACCCTGGCAAGCCTGCTGCAGCAGGCCCTGCGCACCAGTGACACCATCGCCCGTTACGGAGGAGAGGAGTTTGTGGTGGTGATGCCCCACACAGGCATCCACAATGCCAAGATGGTCGCTGAACGCATCCGCACCACGGTTGCCAACCATCCCTGGTCACAGGTTTACGAGGACCTGAAAGTCACCCTGTCCCTTGGGGTGGCGAACAACCTCAATGTGGACAGTGCAGAGCACATGATTCACGTTGCAGATGAAGCCCTCTACCATTCCAAACGCACAGGCAAGAATCGGGTGACGGTGAGTCCGCTGTCGGAAGCAGACTGGGAGCCCCAACAATAAAAAGAACAGACCACTTTGAGTGGTCTGTTCTGGAACATGGCAAAATCATGCGTTGTTGCTGAGGGCGTTGATGATCTGGAACATGGGGAGGAACATCCCGGCCACAATGCAGCCCACAATGCCACCCAGCACCACGATCATGATGGGTTCAATGGCGGCTGTCAGGGAGTTGATGGCCTCTTCCACTTCGCGGTCATAGTAATCCGCAATTTTGTTGAGCATCTGGTCGAGCGCCCCCGATTCTTCACCGATGTTGATCATGGAGATCACCATGGGTGGGAACACAGGAGAGGTGGCAAGTGCGTTTGACATGGGGTCCCCGGACATCACACTCAACTGGGCGTTCGAGATGGCAGACTCCACAACCACGTTGTTGGCCGTTCCCTTGGTGATGTCCAGAGATTCAATGATGTTCACACCACTGGACATCAAAAGACCGAAAGTGCGGCTGAAGGTTGCAATGGTGGAACGCTGAATCAGCGCCCCGAACACGGGCACTTTCAACTTTAAAGTATCGATGACCACACGGCCCTGTTTGGTCTGGTAATAGGCCCGCAGACCCACAGTGATGGCTGCAATGATCAGGACCAGCAGCCAGAGCTGGTGTTGCAGAAAGTTGGAAATGGCCACCAGGGCCAGCGTCAGGGGTGGCTGCTCGGCCCCCAGTTCATCCAGAATTCCGGCGAATTGCGGCACGATGGTGGTCAGCAGGAAGTAGGTGATCCCGATGGCGAACACCAGCACGATGGCCGGGTAGGTGAGGGCATTTTTGATTTTGCCGCGCAACTCCAGTTCTTTTTCATAAAAGCCGCTCACCCGGTCCAGCACCACTTCCAGGTTTCCTGAAACCTCACCGGAACGCACCAGGTTCAGAAAAAGGCGGTTGAACACTTTCGGGTACTTGGTCAGGGCCTCAGAGAAGGAGAGCCCCCCTTCCACATCCCCACGGACCTTGCGGATGGTTTCCTGCATGCCCTTGTGGGTGGTTTGTTTCTGCAAGATCACCAGAGACTGAATCAGGGGCACACCGGCCTGGATCATGGTGGCAATCTGGCGGGCGAAAATGGCCACTTCCTTGAGCCCGGGGGGACGGTCCATTCCGGGGATTTTGATGTCCGCATTGAGACCCGTCGCCGGAGCCTTGATGTCGACGATGAAAAACCCACGCTGCCGCAAGGCATTGCGAACCTGATCGATGGATTCCGCTTCGATGGTGGAGGTGATCACCTGACCATTGTTCGAGCGTACCTTATACTGGAAAGTCGGCATATCTCAGTATGGATCAGGGCACAGTGAATCATCAAGCTTTTGTAACCGTCCAGGGTGGCGGTCTGGTGGCCATCCCCACGGAAACCGTGTGGGGGCTGGCTTGCGACCCTTTCAATGCTGCAGCGGTGCAGCGCTTCTATCAGGTGAAGGGCAGAGACCCTTCCAAGCCCTCACAGGTGCTGTGTGCCTCAAGGGAGCATGCACTCAAGCTGTGTGCTTTGCAGGGAAACGATCAGCAGCAGTTTAGACAGCTCTGTGAGAGGTTTTTTCCGGGCTCCCTCACGGTGGTGGTGCCTGCAGTCTCCACGCTTCCAGAGTGGGTCGCTCCTGCAGGAAAAGTCGGGGTGCGGGTGCCGGACCATGGGGTCACCCTGGCCTTTCTGGAGCAGTGCGGAGGATACCTGCTGGCCAGTTCACTGAACCGCAGTCAGGAGCCTCCTGCCCTCAGTTACCAGAGGGCCCTGGAACTGCACGAGCTCTACGATGTGATTGTTCCCGGTGAGATCAGCAAAGGGCAATCCAGCACCGTTTATGATTTTGTGGCACGCCGCATTTTGCGGGAAGGCCCCATTGCTTTGCAGGAGATCGAGGAGGTCCGTGATGCTTGATGTGATTGGTGCAGCCCTGCTCGCTGCAGGACGCCCGGTGGGCCCCCAGGAACTCTCCAGATTGCTGGGGGTGCCCGAGGAGGCCGTGCACCGCAGCATGCAGGAGCTCAGTGGACCCCTGCGCCAGGTGGGCCTTGCTGTGGAAGCTGTCGCTGGAGGGTACCGCCTGATTGTGGCTCCAGAACTCGTTCCTGCCTTGGAGCCCCTGATGGCCCCTCCACCTCTTCCTGCCCTCTCTCAGGCCGCCCTGGAAGTGCTTGCGATTGTGGCGTACAAACAGCCCATCACCCGCGCAGACATCGAACTGATGCGGGGCAGCAGTGCCAGCAGCCTGATCACCCTGCAGGAGCGTGAACTCATCAAGGTGGTGGGCCGCAAGGATGTGATCGGCAAGCCCCTTCTGTACGGCACCACCGAGAAATTCCTGCTGGAATTCGGCCTCAAGGACCTCTCCGAGTTGCCTGCGCTGGAACTCGAGGGCCTCACAGAATTCCTGCGCGGATGAGGTTCAGGTGGCAGGTTCTGGATCAGGGGCCATCTGCACCTCAACAGGCAGCACAGGCATCTGGTGAATCTCCCAGAATTTATCGGCAATGCGGTCTGGAGAGAAGGGGGTGGTGGGACTCACATGCCCCATCACCGTGATGGTGCTGACCTGAATGTTGTAAGGCCTCAGCTCCTCTGCCAGCAGAAAAGCCAGCCCTCTCAGGCCTGCTTTGCCCATGGACAGGGACCCAAGACCCACCTGAGGCCGCAGGGCGAGGCCGCCTCCAGTCAGCAGTACGGTCCCACCCCCTAGAGTGCGCATGCCCTCGAGCACAGCACGCACGGCCACAAATGCACCCAGCACATTGATCCTGTAATCCTCCAGAAAAGCCTCATCTGAAAGGGTCACCAGTTCCCCCGGATGGTGAGACGCCGCGTTGTACACCAGCGTGTCCACCGGTCCGAGTTCCTGCTGGATCTGCTTCAGGGTTTCCTTCAGGGACTGGGGATCTCCTGCATCGGCAGAATAGCCTCTGGCCTGGTACCCCGAGCCCTGAATGCGCTGGCTGTACTGCTCCAGCTTTTCGGCATGTCTGGCCACCATCGCCACCTGATACCCGGCCCGGGCAAATTTGGTGGCCACCGCCTGCCCGATGCCGTCTCCGACACCAATGATCACTGCAAGTTTCATGGTTTCAACGTAGCGTTTCACCTGCGCTGGGATTGCATGAAGGGACACAGGACAAAGAAAGGCAAGGAATGCTAAAGGGCCGAGGGCCGAGAGCAACCCATGCTTTAGCCACAGCCTTTTGCTTTGTGAGGGCTGTGATCTGACTGATCCCCAATCCATGCTTGAATTCGCTGGTTGAGAAGTCACGAAGTCACTGCTGCTGTCGGCTTGCTTCAGTGTGGCTTGCAGCCTGCTTTTCGCCCTCGGCCCTCGGCAACAACCCTTCTGTACGTGCCCGAAACCCCCATAAACGCGGGTGATATAGTGTTCAGGTATGCGAACGGCTGCTGAAATTGCCCAGAAAATTCGTGCTGGAGAGCTGAGTGCTGTTGAGGTGGCTCAGAGCACCCTGCAAACCATCCGGGAAAAAGACCCAGAAATTCAGGCTTTTTTGAGCCTCACAGAAGACATTGCCCTTGAGAAAGCTGCCCAGATTGATGAAGCAGTGCGTCTGGGCAGTCCTGTTGGACCGCTGGCCGGGGTGCCGGTGGCCATCAAGGACAACATGAATTTGAAAGGCACCATCACCACCTGTGCCTCCCGAATCCTTGAAAATTACCGGAGCCCGTACACCGCCACGGTGGTGGACCGCCTGCTGTCGGCAGGAGCCATCCCTGTGGGCAAGGTGAACATGGATGAATTCGCCATGGGGTCCAGCACCGAGAACAGCGCCCTGAAGCGTACCGTGAACCCCTGGGACCCTGAGCGTGTGCCGGGTGGGTCTTCTGGCGGCAGTGCTGCTGCGGTGTCTGCCGGTTTCACCCCCATCTCCCTGGGAAGCGACACTGGCGGCAGCGTGCGTCTGCCGGCGGCTTTCACGGGAACCCTGGCCCTCAAGCCCACCTATGGCCGCATGAGCCGTTATGGTCTGGTGGCTTTTGCCAGTTCCCTCGACCAGATTGGACCTTTTGCCCTTTCCACCCGCGATCTCGCCCTGGTCATGGATGCCACCAGTGGCAGAGACCCCCTGGATTCCACCAGCCTGGATGTGAAACCTGACTTTGTTTCTGCCCTCGGTCAGGACATCAAAGGCATGCGCTTTGCGTACATCAAAGAAAGCCTTGGGGCAGGAAACACCCCTGGTGTGCAGGCTGCACTGGACCGCACCCGCGAAGTGCTGGAAAGCCTGGGGGCCACCTTCAGCGAAGTCTCCCTGCCAACGCTGGAATACGGCATCGCCGCCTACTACCTGATCTGCACCAGTGAGGCCTCCTCCAACCTGGCCCGCTACGACGGCATGGTGTACTCTGGCCGCGTTGCTGCAGATGAATTCAACACCAGCATGAGCCGCACCCGGGGTGAATTCTTCGGGCATGAAGTCAAACGCCGCATCCTGATGGGCACCTACGCCCTTTCCAGCGGGTATTACGACGCCTACTACTCCAAGGCCATGAAGGTCCGCAAGCTCATTGCCCAGGACTTCCACCGGGCCTTCCAGGAGTTCGATGTGCTGGTCACACCCACCAGTCCCTTCCCGGCCTTCAAGTTTGGCGAGAAATCTGCAGATCCAGTCGCCATGTACCAGAGCGACGTGGACACCGTCAGCATCAACCTCGCAGGGGTTCCGGCCATCAGTGTCCCCGCCGGGTATGAAACTGTGGATGGCAGGGAACTCCCCATCGGCATCCAGTTCATTGCTCCGGCCCTCAAAGATGAGCGCCTGATCTCGGTCAGTGACGCTTTTGAGAGAGCCACTGCAGGGGCGTATCTGAAGGTTGCGCCTTAATCCCCCAGCGTTCTGCAGAGGTTCCCCCTGTGCTCATTTCATTTGCACTGTCCCCCTTCTAGGGGGACAGCTTTGAGTGAGACAAGAAACAGGGGGACAGGCAGGGGGATCAGGGTTCAAGGTTGATGGCATGGATGCTGGACAGCCGGACCGCCACATAGGGGCTGGGCTGGGGTCTGCCGTTGATGGTGGCGTTTTCCAGGATCACCACGTCGTAGGTGGAGAGTTCGAAGCTGCCGAGCTGGGCTTTCAGGCTGGACTGTACCGCTTCGGGGAGTTCGTCAAATTGCACACGGTTACCTTCGAACAACTGCGCATCAGCAACAAATCTCACTTGATCCATGGGTTTCAGCTTAGCATTTTGCTGCCCACTAAAGCACTCAGCCTGCCTTCAGGTGTGTGGCGTAATTTCTGGTATTTTGGACTGCAGGTGGAGTGATCTCGAGTGAAGCTGTTGCATTTGTTTTGGGTGTCGCGCCCGGCCCTGTGGATCAACACGCTGGGGGTGGCGGTCACCGGATTGTGGCTCGGGGGTCACCTCTACACGCTGGACCTGCGGTTCTGGTGGGTGATGCTCTGGCTGACCCTGCCTTTCAACCTGCTGATTTACGGCATCAATGACATCTACGATCAGGCGGAAGATGCCCTCAACCCCCGCAAGGGTGGGCTTCAGGGGGCCAGAATCTACCCGGAGGATGTGAAGCTGATCCTGTGGGCGGTGGTGTTGCTGAATGTGCCTTTTGTGGTGTATTTCTGCTTCGTCCTGCCCTGGCAGGCCCTGCTGTGGATGCTGTTTTACGCCCTGATTTTTGTGGCCTATTCTGCAAGACCCATTCGTTTCAAGGCCAGACCTTATCTGGATGCCATTTCCAACGCAGCTTACGCTTTTCCAATGGCTTTTGTGCCGCTCTTGATGGGTTCAGAGGTGCCCTGGTGGGCATTGTGCGGGACCATGGCCTGGAGTGTGGGCAAGCAGGCTTTTGATGCCATTCAGGACATCCCCCATGACCGGAAGGTGGGCATTGTGAACACCGCCGTGAAACTGGGCGTGGAAGGAACCATGTTCTGGAGTGCAGCGTGGTACACGGTGGCTTTTCTGTGTTTCGGTCAGTTGAGTCTGCTGGTCGCCCTGGCCGTCATGCTGGTGAATGGTCGCCTGCTCTACAAACTCCACCTGAACCCCACCCCTGCTCAGGCCCGCAAACTCTATCCCAGCAGCATGCTGAGCCCTCTGTGGATTGGAACGGTGGCCGGAGTGCTGCTGGTGGCCTCCCTGGTGCGCTGAGATGACAAAAGAGGTGCTTGTCCTGGGAGGAGGGCTGTCCGGCCTGGCTTCTGCCCTTCTTGCTGCTTCCAGAGGCCGCAAAGTCACCCTGTTTGAAGCAGAAACCTGTGGCGGCAAGAGTGCCCGCATCCATCTGCAGGGCCAGAGGATCGACACGGGTCCTGCGGTCTGGAGTTTCCCTGGGGTGTGGGACAGGCTTTTTCAGACTGCTGGTCTGCCAGAGTGGGCTGCATTGCCTTTTGTTCAGCTGGACTCGCTGGGGGTGCATCATGGCAAAGAACCGCTTTCTCTGCCTCCTGTTGAGCCTCGTGAAGACTGGGACCACTACGAAAAGCGGGCTTCCAGGCTGACCTCCACCATTGAAGCACTGCTCTATACCCCTCCTGATTTGCAGTCAGCAAAGTTTCGCCAGCTTGGAGCACACCTTTTTTCAGAACTGCGCGGGCAACTGACGGCTCGTGCCTATTTGCGTGCTCTGCAGCTTGAGTCTGACCTTGAAGAGGCCCTGGCCGTTTACGCACTGAACACAGGGGCATCCCCGGAAGAGGCCAGTGCCCTGCACGCCCTGGTGCCCCATGCCATGCTGCAGGACCTGCGGGTCCCCGTGGGAGGCATCCATGAGCTTGTGCTGCGCCTCAAGGCGGCCTGTGTGCATCTGGGGGTGCAGATTCTGGAGCACACCCCGGTCACAAAAGTGAAACCAGACCGCATTGACACCACAGCAGGCTTTTTTTCTGGCACAGTCATCTCCACCCTGGACTTCGAACGCCTGAGGGTCCTGATGGGTGAACAGGTGCAAAAACCTGCACGCCTGAGCTGCAGTGGGGTGGTGCTGTACGCGGTGCTGCAGGAAGAACTGGAGCTGCCTTTTCACAGTGTGATCCTTCCAGAAAGCACCCGCGCACTGGCCCGGGACCTGCAAAACCTCAGGCAGACGGCCTCTCCGATGGTTTTTGTCAACCATTACCGACCCCACCACATCTATCCAGAGAACAGATTGCCTGTGCTGTCCATTGGTCTGACCGCAGCTCCAGATGGACAGCGTTTCGATGCCGGGCATCCCTGGCTGCAGGAGCAACTCCACAGGGTGGAGTCTGTTCTTCAGGTTTCCATTCAGGATAAAATGCAGGATGTTGCTTTGCTGGACCCCTTCCAGCTTTCCAGATGGGGGGCATGGGGAGGGGCGATTTACGGTCGGCTGAATTCTGCATGGCGTGCTGGCCCGTTTCATGTGCCGGGACACCGTTACCGGGGCGTCTGGCTTGCCGGAACAAGCGTGCACCCGGGCGGAGGGATTCCAGCCACACTGGGCGGGGCCCTGATTCTGCACCAGCGCATGAAATGAACATACAGGAGGATTTTTGATGCATCTTTTTCTGCTTGGAAACACCCCGGCCCTGCCAAGGGTGGTCCAGGATTTTATGGCACTGGCCGGAAATGAAGCCCGGATTGCTGTGCTGTGTGCAGGGGCGAATTGGCCCAGATACGCTCCCCATTATTTGCAGACTTTTCTGGAGGCCGGAGCCCAGGAAGTGCGCTTCATCGGTGAGGAAGACGGGGTGCTGAACCTGGAGCAGGCCACAGAGATCCTGCAGTCTGCCACCGGGATTCTGGTTGCAGGGGGCGACACCTACCTGTACCAGCAGCATTATGTGGTCTCAAACCTCGCTGACCTGATCCGTGAGAAAGTTCGCTCTGGTGTGCCCTACATCGGGATTTCCGCTGGAGCCATCCTCAGTTGCCTGACCTGCCTGATTCCCGAAGAGGACCGCTCAGGCCCTGAACAGCCCCGTTACCTGCCAGGTTTCGGATTTCTCACCACCCTGGTTTTCCCCCATTTCAGCGAGTGGGAAGGGCAGGCTGAACTGCAGGCCGCCGCCCAGGAACTGTACGTGCAGGAAGCATGGGGCCTCGATGAGAACGCCGCTGCCTGCTTCCAGGACGGGGAACTGGTCCACACTTACGGTGAAGGGGTCTGGAAGGTCGGACCTGAAGGGGAGCCCGAACTGCTGAAAGTTGAAGCCCCCATCCTGCTGGGGTAGGGTCAGGGACAGTGAAAAGTCGCTGATGGGTCGTTGTCCCTGCAGCAAGCCGTCAGCCATCAGCTTTCAGCGGTCAGCACAAAAACACATGTACGCTTTTACTTCAGCCAGACATCACAGACGCTTTTCCAGCTCAGGATCAACTTTTTATGGCCTGTTGCAAAAGCATGGGGATTTCTTTTGCTGAAAGCTGATGGCTGACCGCTGAAAGATCTACTGCACCGAGCGCAGCACATCAAAAGACTTCAGCACTCCGGCGTGGATCACAATGAATTTTTCGAGGGCCATCCAGATGTCCTTGCGGTCGGTGAGGGGATGCTCCATCAGGTCCCGCACACTGCGCTGATGGACCGAGGTCATGAAAGCTGCACTGTCTGGAGAGAGGCGCAGACCTCCGGTTTTGCGGGTGATCACGCCCCGATCTGCATCAAAGAATGGTCCATCTGCATCTTCGGTGCGGTGGGCCATGCCCAGACTGCCCAGCAGTTTGAACCCCATCACCAGCGAAACCCATTCAGGATCAGGGTGGGAATTCAGGCCGCGCAGGGCTCCGGCCAGCAGGTCATAGGTCTGGGGGATGTCCATTTCCCCTTCCACCACATGGTCCACCAGTTCACACAGAAAACTGGCCAGGGGGTAGACTTCGGGTTTCACCAGTTGCGAGAGGGCCCCTTCCAGTTTCACCTGGGTGAGCAGGCCGAGGTCTTCCTGTTGCCTGTTGTACATCTGCACGGTGACGTGCTGAAAGAGGTTCAGTTTGAGGGTGCTGGGGGAGGGGGCGGCCTTGCGGCTCACACCCTTGAATTTGCCTCTGGGCGTGAGCAGCGAGACAATCATGTCCCCGCTCGGGGTGGTGGTGCGCCGCAGAATGATCCCCGAGATGTTCTTGTAGCGTTCACGCATGGGTCTGTCAGGTGTCCTCTCCGGGAGCAGAAACCAAAACTCCAACGTCTATTTTACCCTGTTCTGAAGCCAGAAATACCTCATTTTCTCACTTATTTTGACCGGGTGCATTCTCTATAATTGAAGGGTGCCAGACCACACCGAGCGAGATTTGTTGTTTGAACTCTTCCCGGACACAGCCCGCAAACTGTACCCGGAGGAGGGCCCCTCGGCCCCGACCCTCGGCCTGTACGCTGTAGATGGCGGGAAACTGGCCGTGGTCTACGGAGACCGCCTGCTGGAACTCGAACCCCTGGAAAAACACGCCAAACACGCAGTGATGTGTGACCTGTGCAACACCACCCTGAGCCGTCTGGATGCTGTGTTCTACCGGGCCCGCCTCAGTGACGGCCTGTTCCAGTACGTCAGCCTGTGTGAGCGCACCTCGGCCTGTCTGAACCGCACCACCAGGGCCAAATTGCAGCATCTGATTGAGCGTCTGGGCCTCATCGAATAGTCCTCTCCTTCCTGTGGCACAGCCAGCAGCGAAGCCCTCAAAGCGGGTGAAGGTCTGAAAACGATCCTTCGCCCGCACGAATTTTCACCCGCACCAGACAAATGTGTATTGTGTATTTGCAAAAACTGTGGCACAATGTCGGGCATCAATCTGAACCCCACTCTCGGAGGTAACGGTGAGCCGCGAAGTAAAACTCACTCAGGAAGGTTTTGAGCGCCTGAAAAGGACGCTGGAACAAGAACAAGAGCGCCTCGCAGAAGCCACTCGCATTCTCAGCGAGCAGATGGAAGCCGCCGATGACCTGGAAGACAATGGTCTCGAAGAGGCCAAACGCGAAAAACTGAACATTGAAACCCGCATTGAAGAACTTGAGGACATGCTCCTTCGGGCCAAGATCATTTCTCCTGCGGATCTCAAGGAAGAAAGCGTCAACCTCGGAGCCTACGTCACCCTCGAAGACGAAAAGACCGGCAAGCAGCTCAAAGTGCAACTGGTCAGTGCCTCCGAAGCCAAAGTGCTCGGTCGGGCCATCGTCTCCGAAGACAGCCCGGTCGGCACCCAGCTGCTTGGACGCAGAACCGGCGATTCCTTTGTCGTGAACCTCGACGAAGGCAAACGCCAGCTGAAGTACAAGGTGCTCGGGATCGAGTACTGAATTTCATCTGTTTGAAATCCCTCTCCAGCTGGAGAGGGATTTTTCATGTTGAGTGCCCACAAAGGGGCTGGCGTCAGGAAGCCTGCCCCTGGACGTAAGCAAAATAGGCCTTCACATTGGGCATGAAAGCCAGGGCAATGGCTGACAGACCATAAGCGGTGGCCATCCCGTAAGCCATGAAAATGACGCCCTTCAGCGCCCCTGGGTTTTGCAGGGTTTCAGAGACCCTGGCACTCAATTCCGTCAGGTGCATGCCTCCATTGAAGGTGGTGATGGCTGCAAACACCAGCAGGACCACCATGATCCATCGGGCCACAGCACTCCCGCGATAAACACTCCAGGCCAGCCAGAAGGTGAGTCCCACCCGAATCAACTGGGGAAGCCCAAAATTTCCCTGCAGCAGACTGGAAATGATCGTGAGCACATGGATCAAAAGAATCAGGCCAAGAATCACAGTTACAGTTCGGTGTCCACTCAAAATCATTTCTCTGGTCATACATATCTCCTGATTTCCATCATAGAGAAAGCCATGATGTCAGATCAGAGGATTTTGGCCTATTGAAATTGTCGCGATTGCATGAATGTCAGAGCATCAGATCATTCATGTTGCACAATCACCACGCCCAGCCCCTGTTCAATCCAGATGTTGACCTGATCTCCCACCGCCACATTGCTCATGGTCCAGCCTGAGCCGCGTTCCACATTCGCGTCAAAAAGTTCCCAGCGCACCCCCCGGATGTTCAGGTGGTGGAGGGGCAGGATGGACAGCACACTGAGGGTCTGCTCCAGGACAGTGCTGAGGATCAAAGGCTGGTGTGGGTGCAGGGGATGGACACTCTCTGTTCCACTGTGCAGCATGAGCTGGATCTGGGGAAAGCGGGTGGCGAGCAGGATGGCAGCCAGCGTGTGGTCTGTCCTGCCTCCCAGTGCGCCCCAGACAATGACGGTTTTTGCACCTCGCTCCAGGGCGTACTCCAGGGCAATTTCTGAATCCAGCAGGTCTTTGTCTGCGGGGTAGGGGATGCGCTCCAGATCGGGGTACCTGTGCAGGGCTTCTTCCGGTGTGGAATCAAAATCGCCCATCCATACGTCGGGTTTCACTCCCAGGGTTTCAACATGCTGGATGCCTCCATCGGCAACCACCACCAGGTCCGGGGGGGAGGTTTCAAGGATGTGCTGCATGTGCGCTGTGGGGTGCAGTTCGCCGTTGATCAGCACGTAGCAGATCATGGCCGGAACCTCTGCACCAGTTGCCGGTCAATTCTCAGGGGCAGGCTTGAGCCCGCTCTGATCTGCCAGTCAAAGGCCTCACGCTCACTGAAATGGATGGTGTACTGGGTGTTTTGCAGGTCCACCTGGGCCGCAATTTCACGGCCCAGACGCTCGATGGAGAGCACCCTGGCTGCTTTTTCGGTGGCATCGAGCTTGAAAGCGTACTGGGGAATGAAAAAATCATCGAACACGTTGTCATGGCCCAGAAAGTTCGCCACCCACCTGCTTTCAGGATGGTGGTACAGGTCGCTGGGGGTGCCCACCTGCTCGATTTTTCCTTCCCGCATCACGATCACCCGGGAAGCCAGTTTGAACGCCTCCTGCTGGTCGTGGGTGACCAGAATGGTGCTGCTGCGGGTTTCCCTGAGGGTGGCGAGGAGTTCGTTCTGCACCTCCTCCCGCAGTTGCTGGTCCAGGTTCGAAAAAGGTTCATCAAGGAGCAGGAGCCTGGGGTTCACGGCGAGGGCTCTGGCAACCGCCACACGCTGCTGTTGCCCTCCAGAAAGTTCAGTGACTCTGCGGCGCTCCAGGCCCTGCAGATTGACTTTTTCCAGCCAATCCAGGGCCACCTGCCCGGCCTGTTTCCTGGGTGTTTTGCGCTCAATCAGGCCGAACATCACGTTGGCAAGCACATTCAGGTGCGGAAACAGGGCGTAGTCCTGAAACACCAGCGAAAACAGTCTCTTTTCTGGAGGCAGGTGGGTGATCTCCTGATCGTCCCACAGAACATCCCCCTGATCTGGGTGCTCCAGCCCTGCCAGCACACGCAGCAAGGTGGACTTTCCGCAGCCAGAAGGACCCAGGATGGCCAGGGTCTCTCCGTCCTGCATGTTGAAACTGACCTTTGAGAGGGCCAGCGTCTGACCATATTGTTTAGAAACTGTTCTGACCTGCAGCATCTTCCTCAAGCACCCGGAACGCCAGATAGGTGATGCCTAAAAGCATACTGGATAATGCTGCAGCCTGCCCCAGGTTCTGTGCTCCGGGCCTCCCCAGGGTCTGGTAGATCAGGGTGCTGAGGGTCGTCCACTCTGGCCGCTGCAGAATCAGGGTGGCTGCAAACTCCCCGATGGCGCTTGCCAGGGCAAAAGCCGCGCCAGTGCGGATGCTGCCTTTCAAAAGCGGCAGAGTGACACGCATCCAGACCCGAATGGGGCTTGCCCCCAGCACCCTGGCACTCTGCACCATGGCAGGGCTGAGGGTCCTGAGGCCTGCAAGAACCGTGCGGGTCACGAAAGGATAGGCCAGCAGCGTGTATGCACCAATCAGCAGGGTCAGGCTTCCACTGAGGCCAGGGTAGGCCAGCAGGTACCCCACACTGACACTGACCATCGACACCAGAAAGGGCAGCATGCTCAGGGCATCCACGGCAGGACTGGCCCTCCTGAAGGTCACAACGGCCTGCAAGCCACCCACAACCAGAGACAGCAGCATGGCAGCCACCGAAAAACGCAGGGTGTTCCACAGGGCCTTCAGCGTGTCTGAAGTGAGGATGCCCTGATAAAACTGCCAGGTGAACCCCTCCTGTCCAAGCACACTTTTGAGAAACACACTCAGCAGAGGAGCCAGAGCAATCACCCCGGTCAGGCCCACCCAGAAAGCCACTTCCAGCCACTGCACTCCACGGGGCGCAGGCAGGACCCTGGCCCGAAATTCTCCGGTGGTGGATGTGCGTTTCTGCAGGGCCGTGTAAACCAGGGCAGCCAGTCCAGTGATCAGAAACTGAATCAGCACCAGAATGCCCGCCCTCGACAGGTCCAGCTGATACAGGGTCAGGGTGTAGATCTCCACTTCCAGCGTGCTGTACTTCTGTCCTCCAAGCAGCAAGGCCAGGGAGAAACTGCTGAAACAGTACAGGAACACCAGACTGAACGCCCCCAGCAGATGGGGCAGCACCAGAGGCAAAATCACCCTCAGGAGCACCCTGAAGCGGCTTGCCCCCAGCACCTGCGCAGCCTGCACGGCATTTGCAGGAATGCGCATGAGGCCCGCATGCACAAAACGCACAATCAGGGACTGGTTGTAAAAGACATTCCCCAGAATCACCAGAAAAGCCGTGTCCTGCAGGTGCAGGCCCGTGAGCCCTCTGGCCCCCACCAGACTGAGAATCCCCATCGCAGCCACAATGCCCGGAGTCACCAGGGGCAGCATCAGAACACGCATCAGGCCTCTTTTGAAAGGAAAATTGTATTTTGCCAGCGTCAGTGCTGCCGGAACCCCCAGCAGCGCAGAAAGAACGCTGGAATACGTGGCCTGCTGCAGGGACCAGCCGATCCGTTCCCAGTAGTACTTTTCCCCCAGCACAGAGCGCAACTGCTCCACAAAACCAGCCTCCACCCCTGCGAGAATGGCCCGGACAAAGGGATACACCAGAAAAAAGCCCAGAAATCCCACAGGGATCAGGGCCAGGAGGAAGGTGGTCATGGGACGCTGCATGAGGTTTCCTTGTCTGGGGTTGCTGAGGCCAGATCCCCCTGTCCCTCGTTTCACTCGGGACGGTCCCCGCCAGCTTTGGGGGACGGTGTGGGCGTTTGAGAGGGCTTGGGGCCAGATCCCCCTGCTTATCGCATTCTGCTTGAAGCTGTCCCCCTTAAGGAAGGAGGACTGGATGTGCGCCTGGCATGCTTTTCAATCCAGTCATCCACCAACCCCCCTTCGTTAAGGGGGGACCACCGAGCAAAGCGAGGTGAGGGGGGATCACAGATCCTTCGGATCGGCGTTCCGGAGCACCACCTTGCTCCAGTTCTCCACCCATTTCTGTTGTCCTGCAGCAATCTCTTTGGGGGTCAGGGTCTTGGTGTACACCGGGGTGGCGGCGTAACGGTAGGTGGCGTCCAGTTTGATGCCAGGGATGACGGGGTAGACCCACATCTGGGTTGGGATGTCACTCTGAGCTTCTTTCGAGAGCAGGAAATCGATGAATTTCTTCGCCATCTCGACGTTCTTGCCCCCTTTGATCAGGGCTGCGCCTTCCACCTGCAGGAAGGTGCTCCCGGGCAGGAAGAGGTTCGCAGTGGGGCTGCTCTGGGGTTTTTTCTCGGCGTAGAAGACCTCGGCAGCAGGGGAGGAGGAGTAACTGACCACAATCGGGCGTGAGCCACCGTTCTTGCTGAATTCGGTGTAGTAGGCATCATCCCAGCCTCTGGCGACTTTCACCCCATTGTCCCGCAGGCCGGCCCAGAAGCTGTAAGCCCCTTTTTCTCCGAGTTCCTTGATGGTCGCAAGCAGGAACGCCAGACCTGGACTGGAAGTGGCGGGGTTCTCCACGACCAGCAGGTTTTTGTACTCGGGTTTCAGCAGGTCCTTCAGGGTTTTTGGGAGGGCCAGTTTGTTCTTCTGGAAGTAGGCCTTGTCGATGTTGAGGGCCACATGGCCGTAATCGATGGGATTGAAGGCACCATTCAAGAGGTACTTTTTGGGCACATTCTTCAGGGCAGGGGACTGGTAAGGGGCCAGAATGTCTGCATCCAGTGCTCTGGACAGCAGGGTGTTGTCGATGCCGTACACCACATCTGCAATGGGGGCACTCCTGGTGAGGATCAGTTTGGAGACCATCTCTCCGGCGTCTCCAGCCTCAATGAATTGCAGTTTGACCCCATTGTCCTGCTCAAATTTGGCAAGCAGTTTCTTGTCGAGGTTGAAAGAACTGTGGGTGACCACGCGCAGTTCGGCGGCCTGCGCAGTGGCGAGCAGGGACAGGGTGAAAAGCAGGGTCTTTCTCATGAAAAAATCTCCTTTCGCGTCGAAAGGAGAGAATGCCTGACTTGGGTGTGCACTCTCCCTCCGCTGGTCCGAACCAGATCAGGTGATGGGGTATGATCTCAGCCCCGATGCACTTTGAACGTGCAACATGTGGGGCACCCCCGGTGACGCAATGGGCAGTATACCTCACAGGAGGGTGAGGCAGCATGAAAGTTGAGCATACGGAATTGCCGAGGGCCGAGGGCTGATCTGCAACGCTTCTGCATCAGCATTTTGCGCTGATTGTATGCCTGGGCTTTTGCTTATCATGCCCTCGGCCCTCGGCTCTGCGCT